>CAZYSY010000181.1:0-15031 GCA_964650295.1 uncultured Caldilineales bacterium
CTTCACCACAAAACGTTTTAGCGCTCGTTACGGCAACGTTGAAACGACACTGTATAAAATCATACCATAGAGATTTTCCACTCGCAAATTTGCCTGTTGTGACGGGTGCGTTTCAGAATTGGGGTAGGCATTGTAAAACCCGCCGGATTGCGAATCCGGCTCCGAAGCGGGGCTCCCCAGGGCGAATTCGTAATCCGCCCGGCAAAACTGAAATGCGCCCAACATTGAACCATGCCCTGACAATGGATGCGGTTCAGAATGGGGCAGTGGTCCGATGCAGGTCGGTTCTCACTTCTGGTCGTTTTTCCAATAATTCAAGATTGCGGCCAGCTGGGGAACCTCGGTGTCGTGGGAGATGCGCAGGCGTTTGAGTTCGAATAAATGCTGGTTGTCTTGTTCGATGCCCGGCTGGGTGGTGACAGCGCCCCAAAACCCGGCCGCATGAAACACGCGAATAACATCCTCATCATACGCGCCGGATGGATAGGCCAACACGCGGGGTTGCTTCCCTAAATTCGCCTCGATGGTTTGACGACTGCCTAGGGCTTGCCACACCAAAAAGTCGTCATCTTTACCCCGCAAATCTGGATGATCTCGACTGTGGGAGCCGATTTCCATTCCTGCTTCATCCATCGCCCGCAGCAAATCCCAGGTAGCGTAGCGGGCGTAATTGGGGTCGGTTGCAGCTCGATCTGCGAAATCGGTGATGATAAAAAAGGTTCCCACCATCCCGTGCGCTTGCAATGCGGGAAATGCATTCTCGTAGTTGTCACGATAACCATCATCGAAAGTGAGAATGATGGGATTTTCGGGCAAGGACGGCTCACCTCGTTGCAAGTAACGGATCAAATCTTGCAGATGGATGGTGGTGTAGCCTTGTTCATTCAAAAAATCGAGATGCTGTTGGAAAACATCAGGAGGAAGGGAAAGATCGTAGCGGTAGGCGTCAGCATCCTGCGGAGGAACGGAGATGTAGTGGTACATAAGAATGGGCACGCGCACACTACGAAACTTTCCATCAGGCGTGGGGCCTGGGGTGGGGGTTGAGGTGGGGGTTGAAGTGGGGATTTGTGTCGAGGTTGGCGTAATAGTTGCTGTGGGAGTGGCGGTAGGAACAGGAGGGGGGGTGAAGGAAGGAGTGGGCGTTGCCGAGGGAGTACGGGTCGGAGAAGGAGGCGCCGACGAGGTCAAGGTCTCGGCCACATCGCCACCAGCAGGCGAGACGCTCATGCATCCTGTTAGCAATGGCAAGAGAAGCATCAAAAGGAGCGGTTGCCACATGAAGTTGCGCGTCATTGGGTCTATCTTCTCACAATGGCATCGGTCATGCGCGCCACGCGGGCGTTGATGTGCACATCATGCACGCGTATGATATCGGCTCCGCGAGCAATGCCGATGGCAGTCGTGGCGGCTGTGCCTTCCACGCGCTGCTCAGGAGGCAGGTTCAGAGTATAGCCGATAAATGATTTACGGCTGGCGCCCAATAGCACAGGATATCCCATCGCTTTGATCTCATCCAGGCGATCGATAAGTTCCAGATTCTGCTCCACAGTCTTACCAAAGCCGATGCCAGGATCCAAAATGATGTGAGTATCAGAGATTCCGGCCCGGTGAGCCAGCCCGATGCTGATCTCCAACTCACGTTTGATCTCGGCGATCAGGTGATCATATCCCATACCCACATAACGACCGCCCAGCGCCGCATCGATCTGTACATGATCGCGCTGTGAGCGATTATGCATGAGAATGACTGGTGCGTGGGCGTCGGCAGCAACCTGGGCCAGGTCAGGATCTGCCCGCAACCCCCACACATCGTTCACAATGTCGGCCCCAGCAGCCAATGCAGCTTGAGCCACTGCGGCTTTGCTCGTGTCAATGGAGATTACCGCATCGGTCTCAGTGCGCAAGGCCTGAATGATCGGCAGCACTCGCCGCATCTCCTCCTCAACCGAAACCGGATCCGCCCCCGGCCTGGTGCTCTCGCCCCCCACATCCAAGATATCTGCCCCCGCATCCAACATTTCTCGAGCGCGGATCAGCGCCGCCCCGACGCGGTCATCCGCCCGGGCCAAGCCATCCCCCGAGAAGCTATCAGGCGTGACATTGAGAATGCCCATGATGTAGGTGCGAGCGCCCCATTGAAAATCGAACTGTCGCACCGTGAGTGATTGTGCCAACCGTGGCGTGAAGGTTTTATTCATGGCTCTATTTTTCAGGTATCTCAGCCAATACCGAAACGCCCAATGCCTCCAGGTCCTGACGGGTTTGCACTCGCGGCATCAGATATTCCATGAGAAAGACCAAGCCCACCCCTGCCAACAACGCCAGTACCAAACGCAGGGGGAGATCCAGGCGTTGTTTCAGAGTCGGGCCAATAGCCACGACGCCACCACGATTAACCAAATAAACTGCCCCCTGGTCTTCCAAAAGGCGGGGCATGAACAGATGGGCATCCTCGGTCATGGTGGTGGCCACTGCATCTGCAATCGTAGTCAAACGGTTGGGATCACTATCATAAATGGTGACGGTGAGGATGCGATGAAGTTCACCCGTTTGGGTGGAACCCTGGATATGGCCCGGGGCCACAGTGTAGCCCAGCGCCTGCAGGCGCTGGCTCACTGCAGACGCGAACTCCGATCCCTTGACAATCTCGCTGAAATCATCAATGAGGTATTCGGAAGAGAGCGCGGTGTAGTAACCGTCGTAGGTGAATTCATCGGGCAGTTGCTGGGGACGCACGCCCACGCTAAAAGATAGGCTCATAGCATACGCTGGCGGGCGAGGTTGCCAGGGCTTAAGGGTGATCAGCGAAAAAATCAGCGTCAGCGCCATCAGCCCAGTGGGGATCCACCACCAGCGTTTGAGGATGCGAAAATAAGTTTGGATTTCCATGGAAAAAATCGTCCGTGGTTCGCATTGCGTATGCTGTGGTAAATTCAAAACGAGAAATACACAATACGTAAACGCAACAACGCATTACCTAAGTTTGCCGCAGGTTGGGGTTTGGGTCAAGTTTGAGGATATGTGAGGGTGCGTTTCAGTTTGGGGGCGCTTTTATTGGTCGGGCGGATTGCGAATCCGCCCTGGAGCGCCGGCGGGATTACGAATCCACCCTGGAGCGCCGGCCGGATTACGAATCCGCTCTGGAGCGCCGGCCGGATTACGAATCCGCCCCGGGGAGCCCCGCTTCGGAGCCGGATTCGCAATCCCGCGGGTTTTGCAATGCCTGCCCGACATTTTCAAAACAACGATTGCCCCCCCATCCCAAAATCCGCGTCGCTCTGCTGCATCTGCGGCGAATTGAAAACGCCATGACGCAAAATCCGCCCCGCCCAATCCCCAATCCTAATCCTAATCCCCAATCCCCAATCCCCAATCCCAATCCTAATCCCAATCCTAATCCCAATCCCCCGCCCGCGCCCACGCATCCAACGCCAACTGCATCACATTCATCAGCCAGTGGGCGATGACCACCACCAGCAGACTCTGCCGCCACAAAAACAAGGCGCTAAAAAGCAGACTGACCAGAATCACGCCCAACACACCCCATTCACCCTGCGGCAAATGTAACAATCCGAAGAACACCGAAACGCCAATGACGAAATAGAGGATGTTGACGTGGGGAGCGAAAGCGCCCAGTAGAAGAGAGCGAAACAGCAACTCTTCCATCAGGGCGATGGGGAGCAGGGCCAGCACCACCCAGGGCCATTCATGGGATGAACGGGGACGGATGCTGCGCACCACCACATCGGAATACCACTGGGGATGATGGGTTTCTATCCATTTCGAGGGATAGTACAACAGCAATGGCACCATAACCCCCGTCGACAAGCCGATCAGGATGTCGCCAAACGGATGGGAGGGCGCCCAACCTAATGTGCGAATCGATTCCCCGCTCAGAAATCCCAGACCAATGGAAAAGGCAATCAGAACCAGGCGGGCGATGTTTTCGGGCGGGGAAAGAAGGATGTTTTCTTCGGGCGTCCACTCTTTTAGCACCTGGTTGGTGCGCCACGTGGCCAGGCTAATGAACGTGAGTAAGGAGAGAAGACCAATGAGAAAAAGCGGGGACATGAATGGTGTTAGTGTTCAGCGATTTGGCGTTGGCTCCGCAATGGAAGACGCTTGTGATGTCGCGACGGAGGTAGGAGTGCATCGAAATCATCGCAAATTCCCGTGATTTGGCGATCGCAGCCTGCTCTATCCGCGTTTGCAGCTCAGGAGCGTGATATGCAACCCTGCTAATGCCGCTCGGCAAACACGACGCGCTCGTAGGCCCTGCGAACATCGGCCAGAGTGATGGTCTGCCGGTGATCGTCGAGCATGACGTTCACCGCTTCACGGGCGATTTTTTGGATGCGATGCGGGCGACCTTGGGTGCGCTGCCAGACGAAACGCACCGCATTCTCCTCCCACTCATAGAAGCCATACACAGGTTCGCGCATTAGTAATTCCGACTCGTAGCGATTCAAGGGAGAGACGACCACCTCGACGAACATATTGTACCAGGGAGACTCTACTCGATCCCATGCCTTGCTAATATGGACGCCTGCGATGACCACACCAACATTTTGTGCGAAAACATCTTGCAAAATGCGCCGTAATTGCTGTTGCGTCAGGCTGCTATAGGTACTCAGCACATCGGCTTCATCCAACAGGAAGATGATGCGTGGCGTTTTTTCGTGGTTTTTCTTGAGATGTGAAACGATCTGCCGCAGATCGCGACGCATGTGTCGATCGGTGTATCCCACATCATCTGACGCAGCATAAAATTGCAATTTTTGCTGGGCGGGGAAGTCCTCCAACTCATGCTGAAGAGCATCCAATAACCCCTCCATGAGATGATGGAAAAATTCAGATTCCAACGTGCCTTCGAGATCGACAAATACAGGGAAAAATTTGAATCTATCATCCTTCATCTGCCGTAAATCGTCCAACAGCCGATAGAGCAGCGAGGTCTTGCCAATGCGTCGCTCGCCGTAGATCATCAAGCTGTTATGAGCCAGGCCCGCCTCGGCATTGCGCAGCAATTCATCTCGCCCGAAGAACATATCGGGCGAACGCACAGGGACGCCCGCAATGTAAGGATTAAACCGACGTTCAACAGCTTGATTGCGCATGTGCCAACGCACCACAGTACTCCATAGGGCATAACCCACCACGGCCAGAAATAGGCCCAAGAGCACGATACTGAGCACAGCCAACCAGGGACACATGCGCTCGGTAAGCCCGGGGAACAATACGAACGCAGTGGGACGGGCGGCATGGAGCGTTAACGTCAGGGGTTGAGAATAATTCATGTCGGCATCGCGAACCAGGGCGGTGAACAGGTAGTCACCCGCGTCTAAAGATGGATATTCGATTGTTGTGCGTCGCGTCATGCGCCAAGCGTCATCCACCCCACGCAGTCGATAGAGGTAAATCAATTCATCGGGAAGCGAAACGGTGTCGTTGCTGTGTAATGAGATTTGCACATTTTCACCCGCGTGCACGTCAACGCCATCCCCCTGAGGTTTCTTTCCATTGATGGCGCGTAGATCGAGAGTAGGCGCGACCAGGTCCGATTCATAGCGCATCACTCCGGCGTCATCGCCCAGATAAACAGCATCCTGGCCATCGCCAACCAGGGTGTAAACAGGTCCGATATGATAGCCATAGGCGGGATAGTAATGTTGCCAGGTGAAACCATCGTAGACGCTGAGTCCGGCCTGGGTTCCCACCCACAGTCGTCCCCCCTGCTGAAGCAACGCGTTCACACGGGTCGTCGATACGCCAGAATCATCACCGATCGTGCGCCAGTCGTCTTCGTAGAAAACGCCAAGACCGATATCTCGAAAGCTCGCCCAGATGGCTCCATCCTCCCCTTGAGCCAATGCAGAGATCTCTCCGGAGGCAAACCCCTCAGGAAAGCCCAAAGATTGCCAGACGTCACCATCATAACGCGCCAGTCCCACATCGGTGCCCACCAGCAATGCACCATCACGATCCACAAGCAAAGCGGTGATCACGTTGGAAATAAGCCCATCCTGCATAGTAAATGTGCGCCAGGTTCTCCGATCCCATTGCATGAGTCCTGCAGATTTGGTTCCAAACCACAACTTTCCATCGGGCGTTTTAGCCATCGATGTCACCATTTGATCCGCAGAGCCATCTGCCGGGAGCAACCGTCGAGCGAGGGGATCGTGATAATAGATGACGCCTTCGTCCTGACTGCTCATCCATATCCCGCCGGTCTCATCGGCCATCAGGCTTGTGATGAAATTGGGTGAAGAAGTGATTTCATCTCCAACGATTTCGATGTTCCGCCACGCGTCATCTTGCCACCGGTACAAACCGCCGCCAACCTCAGCCGCCCACAAAACGCCATCAGGAGCCATGGTCAACGCGGCAATTGCTCCCTGCGGCGCTCCCGAAGCGGGATCCCAGCGATGCCAGGTGTGAGCATTGTAGCGCGAGATCCCTGCAGGGGAGCCAAACCAAAAAATACCGTCTCGGTCCTGAAATACAACACTTATGATTTCTGAAGCCAAACCATCTTCCACGCCGAAGGCGTCCCAGCCATGGATGCCAAGCCGCCCAGCGCCTCCAGTGGTTCCCGCCCAGAGGCTGCCATCTGCCCCCATGGTCAGGTCCAGCACATGATCCTCTGGCAACCCCCCGGCGGTGGTTTCCCACACCACGGCGGCGTCCTGAAGATGGGCAATTCCACGGTCTTGGGTGGCAACCCACACCCCTCCATCTGCGTCGGCGATCAAATCGGTGATCTCAAATCCCTTTAATTGTTGAGGCGCCAAGTAGACTTCAACCCAACCGGTATCGGTGTGGCTAAAAAGTTGAGTTCCTTGCGCAACCCAAACACGTTGCAGCGCGTCTTGGATCAAATGGTCGGCTCCTGGAAGTGGCGCATCTGCTAATCGTTGCCAGCCATTTGTTGGCCCCCACAAATACATGCCCGTGGCCCCGCCGGCGAGGATGGAACCATCGGATAACAAGATCATGTCATTGATGCGCTGCCCCGCCAGCTCAGTTCCCTTTCCTTGCAACACCCAGGCATCATCATTCCACAAGGACACACCGCCAAGACCGCCCGCCCACAGACGACCATCCCCATCAATCAACAAGGTGAAGGTAAGCGCAGCAGGCAGCCCGGAATTCATCTGTTGCCATACGCCATCAAATCGAAAGACGCCAGCATCAGTGGCGAACCACAAAGCGCCATCGGGCGTTTGGGCGATGTCGAACACCTGGCTGGCGTTAAAACCATCGAGTTGGTTGAAAGTGCGCCAGCGATGATCGGGAGGGCCTGCGATGGCGTTCGGGCCAAGAGAAAGCATGCACAACAACGCCATCGCTATGGAAAAAAGCCACTTTTTCATGGGGGAACAGTTTTTTGGGGGATGCTGAACAACGGGAAGGGTACAAATTGGCCGCGGGGTTTGGCCGTGAAGTTGTTTTTCGCCAGGTGGTTTTGATGCACGAATAAAGTCGTGCACGCAGTCCTGGTCAAACGCTATGCGCTAAAAATCGGGGATCACGCGCCAAATCCGCACATTCAACGCACGTCTCGTCCGTCCATGTGCGGGGTGCAATTGAAGTTTGTGAAGGTTCGAATGACGATGATCGAATGCCGCTCGTCGATAATTGCCCTATCAGCAATAAGACTGGGGGGACCGCGGGGCTGTTTTGGCGGATGATTCTGTCAAGTTACAACATTTTACAATAGTTCCACGAATTTCTGAAACATCTTCTCAGCGCTTTGTTTTCTATTTGCGCAACAAATCACGCAACGCTTCCTGAAGTTCAGGGAACTCGAATTCGAATCCGAGCTCGAGCAGGCGTCGAGGAATGACCCGTTGTCCTGCCAGCAACAAGGTGGACAGTTCGCCCAGGGTCAGGCGCAGCATGAAAGCGGGGGTGGGCAGAA
The DNA here is from genome assembly GCA_964650295.1 of uncultured Caldilineales bacterium. GTDB lineage: Bacteria > Chloroflexota > Anaerolineae > J102 > J102 > M2005. The sequence continues at coordinate 7,925 of CAZYSY010000181.1, forward strand.
ACGCTGGGCGGCCCAAGATCTGGCCCAGAACCAGGGCGAATTCGCGATTGGTGACAGGGTTGGGAGCAGTGAGGTTGAAATACCCGGATGCACGTTCATCCTCCACCAGGAAAGCCAGGGCCCGCACCTCATCGCGAATGTGAATCCACGACCACCACTGGCGCCCCGAGCCCAACGGCCCGCCCAAGAAGAAACGGAAAGGAAGCATGATGGGGGGTAGAGAGCCGCCCTCAGCGCTCAATACCAGGCCCGTGCGGGCGATGGCTCGACGCACGCCCATTTCCTCCACCGGTTGGCTCACTGCCTCCCAGCGCGAAACCACCTGCGCCAGGAAATCATCCCCTGGCGATGCGCCTTCATCCAATTTGTCGTCATCGAACCGCGCACCATAGTAACCGATGGCCGAGCCTTGCACCAGCACCCGGGGTTTGTGGCGGGCCTGGGCAATGGCCGCCACCACAGCGTTGGTGGCATTGATGCGGCTGTCGAGGATGCGTTGCTTACGTTCACGGGTCCAGCGGGCAGGCAGTGCGCCCGCACCAGCAATGCTCTCTCCCGCCAGGTTCACCACGGCGTCCGCCCCATCGACCAGCTCACCCCATCCATCGGTGCTGACGCCATCCCACTGCGCCACACGCACACCCGCGGGCATTGCCGAAGGATGCGCCTGGCGGGAAAGCACAATCAGTTCATGTTCTGCGGGCGTCCACAGTTGTAACAGCGCCCGTCCGATGAATCCGGTTCCACCGGTGATGACTATTCGCACGACTAAACTCCTGTAAAGTGAGGAACGACACGATACAACTATCATACCGCGAAGGGCCCAGAGAGACAAACGGTCTGTGGTCAAGGGGCGTTACAAAATGAGGATGTTTTTTGCTTTCCGGGCCAGCGTCAAACAACATGTTTCCCCATTGAACGACTTCTGCTGGCAAAAAGAAAAACGCCCTACCAAGAATGATAGAGCGCTTTTGTTTGGAGGAGAGAGGTCATATCTTAGACCGGCGTTGCAGCCACCGCTTCCTTTAACTTTTGCAGCATCATGGGCTCGGGCACTGCGCCCTCCTGATGCACGGTCTCGTTGATAACCGTGCGCGGCACGCCATAGACGCTGTATTTGTTGGAGAGATCAGGGAATTCCATGGCTTCCACCATATCGGCCTTCACGCGGGGGCTGACAAAAGCAAAGTGATGGGCCATCATCACCGCGCGGGGGCAGTAGGGGCAGGTGGGAGTGATGAACACTTGCATGTGCACATCCTGATTCAGATTTTTTAGAAATTCCAGGGTCTCGGGCATGAGCTGCATCTCGACGCCGTCGCTGCCCACGGTGTTGAGGGCGTCCAGCAAGGACATAAACTCGTAGCCGCTGGGGATGCCATAAAAGCGGATGCCGTAATCGGTGTCGGGCGCTTCGCCACGGCCATCGGCCACCACCACAATGGCGGGCGCTTTGTCAAGCCCATAAATTTCTGCGATTTCCTTATCTCGATCCAGATCGTAAGCTTCGACCGTGATCTGAGGTGAAAGTTCGGCCAGTTCCTCGGCCAGCATTTTTACTTCGTTGCAATACATGCAATTGTTCTGGCTGGTGACCACGATCATTTTAACCGGGCGGGTAATTTTTTCTTCGAATTGCTGCTGCACAGCTCGGGCGTCATCAGGACTCAGAAGAGGCATATTGGGTAGCTCCTTTATGAAAACTCAGGTTGAGAGAAGTATGCGTGGGATGATTTTTTATCAACGGCTTATTAGATGTAGTGGAGGATGGAAGGGTTACACCCATAATGTCAAATGTTTTTCGAGCCGCTCTTAGCTGATGATCTTCAAATTGGCGAAGGAGGCCAGCAGTTTCTTCACGCCCTGGCGGGGGAAGGCCACGATGACCTCCACGTCATTGCCCGCTGGCAGGGTGGCGATGACCGTGCCTTCGCCGAACTGGGGATGTCGCACCTTCATGCCCGATTTATAGGGGCTGCCGTCATCCAGCAGATCATCCAGCGACTGGCGTTTTTTGCGGCTCCGCTCATAACCGCCCCAGGTCCCGGCCCGCTGGCGGGCGCTGGCGGGCTCTTTCTTGCCGTTGGTGGTGAGCCGCCGGGGGATGTCGTTGAGAAAGCGGGAGGGCTCGCTGAGTTCGCTGCGACCCCAGGTGGCCCGGCGGAAGGTGCGCAGCAGATAGAGCCGGTTCTTGGCTCGAGTCATGCCCACATAGGCCAACCGCCGCTCCTCCTCCATGCCGTCGGGGTCCTCGAAGCTGCGGCTGTGGGGGATGAGCCCCTCCTCCATGCCTGTGAGGAAGACCACCCCAAACTCCAGACCCTTGGCCGCGTGCAACGTGAGCAGGGTGGGCGCGTCAGCGCCGGCATCGTAGTTGTCTACATCGCTGACCAAAGCCACCTCCTCCAAAAACGCGTCTAACGCCACATCGGTGGACAGATCATCATACGCCTGGCTGACGGTGCGTAGCTCCATGATGTTATTCCAGCGGTCTTCGCCCTCATCGCTGCCATCTCGCAGCCATTCCTGATAGCCCGATTCGGCCAGAATGCGATCCATGAGCTGCGCGGGCGAAAGCGCCACGCGGGCGTCGATCCAGTCTTGCAGCATGGCGTAGAAGGTCATCAGCGCCTTCTTGGTGCGCCCGCCAAAGGGCTGCACCGCCACCTGCACCTTGCCCAGCGCACTCTCATCCCCGCCCATGATGCGCAGGCCCTGATACATGCTCACCCCCAGACCGCCGCTCCACGCGGCCAGCTTGTTCACCGTGGTCATGCCAATGCGCCGGGGCGGGGTGTTGATGATGCGGCGCAGGCTTACATCGTCATCCGGGTTCTGCACCACCCGCAAATAGGCCATCACATCCTTGATCTCCTTGCGACTGTAGAAACGGGTGGCGCCCACCAGACGATAGGGCATGTTACGGCGCAGGAAAGCCTCTTCGATGGCCCGGGACTGGGCGTTGGTGCGATACATGATGGCTACATCGCCGGGGCCGGCCTCGCCCACCTTCTGCAGACGCAAAATCTCATCCACGATGTAATCGCCCTCATCCTTCTCATCGTAGGCCTCGTAGAGGATGATTTTGGCCCCGCGTCCGCGGTCGGTGAAGAGCTTTTTGGCAGTGCGGTGGCGGTTACGGCTGATGACCGCGTTGGCCGCGTCCAGGATATTCTGGGTGGAGCGATAGTTTTGCTCCAGCAGGATGACCGTGGCGTCGGGGAAATCCTTGCGAAAGCGCTCCACATTACGGAAATCCGCGCCCCGAAACGCGTAGATAGACTGATCCTCATCGCCCACCACAAAAATGTTGCGATGTGCGCCCGCCAGCAGCTTCACCAGCTCATATTGGGCGGTGTTGGTGTCCTGAAATTCGTCCACCATAAGATAATCGAAGCGATGCTGGTAGTAATCCAGGATATCGGGATGCTGGCGCAGCATGACCACGGTCTTCATCAACAGATCGTCGAAGTCGAGCGCACTGCTCAGCTCCAACAACTTCTGATAGCGTTCATAAATCCGGGCCACCATCTCATCCCAATAGGTCTCGATGGGGTATTTGGCCGGGGGTAGCAGCTCATTCTTGGCCCGGGAGATGGCGCTGAGGATGGGCCGCGGGCGATTGCGCTTGTCATCCAGGTTCAGATCCTTGAGCGCCTGCTTGATCACTTGCAACTGATCGTCGGTGTCGAAGATAACGTAGCGGGGATTGAGGCCAATCTTTTCCGCCTGCACGCGCAAAAAGCGGGCGCAGGTGCGATGGAAGGTGCCGATGCTCAGCCCTTGCAGGCCCGCGTCCATGCCCAGCAGAGCCTGAGTGCGCTCTTTCATCACCTGTGCGGCCTTGTTGGTAAAGGTGACGGCCAGGATGCGATAGGGCGGCACGCCGATTTCGTCGATGAGGTAGGCGATGCGGTGGGTGAGGACGCGCGTTTTGCCGGAGCCAGGCCCGGCCAGCACCAGCACCGGACCATCTACGGTGGTCACAGCTTCGCGTTGAGGGGGATTGAGGGTGTCGAGTGAGGTCATTTTGGATTTACGATTGCGGATTTGGGATTTACGATTGCGGATTTGGGATTTTGGATTTGGGATTGTGGATTTGGATTTAACGATGGGATCGTTTGTTTCTGTTGGCTTTGGCGGTGCGGCCGGAGGCGGCAAAGATGGCCAGCAATTCCCCCGACTCTTTCAGTAGCCATTGACGATCTGCCTTCGGGCCGATATCTGACTCCTCAAATAATTCCAGCCAATACTGACTTTCGCTGCATTCTTTTTCGACAATGCCGATCTTATGAAGAAAATCGTTGAACGACTCCGCCCGATTGGCCTCCCGATAATTTGCACCGATGGAGGTTCCTGCTTTCATTAACTGATAGCCCATCACTCTGGTGACCGGGGACGATGGAAGTTCGCCAACGAACTGGATGATACGCAAAGCAAACTGTTTTGTTCGTTGCTCCAATTCCTGTTTGTCCATACGATATTGCTCTCGTTATAAAGATAAATCCGAATTCCGAAATTCGAAATCCGAAATCTGCGCACTGGCCTCCTCGAAGAGCTGCAGGTAACTGGCCCAACGATGGGGGTGGATTTTGCCCCGCTCCACAGCCTCGCGCACCGCGCAGCCCGGTTCGGTGATGTGGGTGCAGTCGTTGAAACGACAGTTGGGGGCCAGAGCCCGGATCTCGGGGAAGTAGTCGGAAAGCTCCTGCGGACGCACATCCCACAGGCCCAACTCGCGCAGGCCCGGCGTATCCGCAATGAATCCGCCTGTTTCTAGGGGGTAGAGCTGGGCCCAGCGCGTGGTGTGCTTGCCCTTGCCCATCCGCATTAGCTCGCCCACCCGCAGGTTCAGGCCTGGCTGGATGCGATTGATGAGGGAGGATTTGCCCGCGCCCGAAGGCCCGGCCACCACGGTGATGTGATCGTTGAGATGTCTGCGTAACGCGTCGATGCCGATATTTTGGGCGGCGCTGACGTAGAAGAGCGGATAGCCGACCTCCTCATACAGGCCGAAGATGGTCCGGGCCTGCGCCTCGCCCGTCAGGTCGATCTTGTTGATGACGATGAACGCGGGGATTTCCGAGGACTCCGCGGCCACCAGGAAACGATCCAGCAGGAAGAGGTTGGGCTCAGGCTCGGCCGCGGCAAAGACGACCATAATCTCGTCAGGATTGGCCAGGATCACATCCTCCACAGGTGTGGTGGTGTTGGGCCGACGCCGGGAAAGGGTGGCCTTGCGGGGCAGGATGTCGGTGATAAGGCCCTCGCGCTTTTCTGCATCCACCGCTTTGATGCTCACCCGATCGCCAGCGGCCACCAGGGTGGTGAGTCGACGGCGGCGCTTGAGTTTGCCCAGCACTTTGCACTGCCAGCGTTGGCCCTCGTCGGTGAGGACGTCGATAAAATCGGAGTAGACGCGTAAAACGATACCGTGCATGGAGGGTGGTTTTCAGTGATCAGGATTCAGGATTCAGTAAGCGGGGAACGTTAGACGGCGGGCCATTCCGCGCTGGCCCTGAGGAGAGGCGTGAAGCGTGAGGCGTGGGCGGGGCGCGCATCACGTTGCATATTCACAACAACGCCCGGTGATGGCGTGGCAGTGTTGGGGCCAATCGGACGTGGGGGTCAGGCCCGCGGAGGTCAACAGACGAGCAGTCACGGCCAGGGGCAGCCCCATGACGCCGGCAAAGCAGCCATCCAGCCGGGCCACAGGCGCAAAATCGGGATGCTGGATGGCGTACGCGCCCGCTTTGTCAAAGGGATCGCCGGAGGCGATGTAAGCATCGATTTCTGCATCGGTGTAGGCCCGCATGACCACGGTGCTGACATCCAGCTCGGAGAGCACATCACCCGCCCGGGCCACGGCCACCGCAGTGATGACCTGATGGGGCGATTCGCGCAACGCTCGCAGCATGGCCCGGGCCTCGTTCTCATCCCCGGGCTTGCCCAAAATCTGGCCCTGATGCACGACGATGGTGTCCGCGGCCAGGATGATGGCGTCGGCGCGGCGGGCGGCCACGGTGCGGGCCTTGGTCTGGGCCAGGCGGCGCACGTGGGTCTCGGGCGACTCATCCCCCAAACGACTTTCGTCGATGTCGGCCACGTCGATGCTGAAGGGAATGCCCAGCGCGGCCAGGAGCTGGCGGCGTCGGGGCGAGGCGGAGGCGAGGATGAGGGAAGAATTCAAAATGAAAAATGGAGAATGAAAAAAGAAAGAGAACCAGCGCTTCATTTTAGCAGGTCACACTCCAATGCCCAATATCTGACATTAACCGGGAGCGTTACAAAATGGGGCCAATCGCTCGATGCAGGCCGACCGAGATGAACGCATCCCCATTTGCGGCCACGCCCGCAATGTCCTACAATACCCGCCCGATTTCTCATCTCGAGGCGTTTATGGATCATCTGCAAACTGGCAAACTCTGGGAGGACAACGCGGACGCATGGACGGCCATGGCCCGCGCGGGCTATGACATCTACCGAGATTGCCTGAACACGCCCGCGTTTCTGGCCATGCTGCCCGACGTGTCGGGCCAGCGCGGGTTGGACCTGGGCTGCGGCGAAGGCCACAACACCCGGCTGCTGGCCCGCCGCGGCGCGGCCATGACAGGCCTGGATATTGCCGGGCGCTTTCTGCATCACGCCCGCCAGGCCGAAACCGCAGAGCCCCTGGACATCCGCTACGTGCAGGGCAGCGGCCTGGAGCTGCCATTTGCCCCAGCCTCCTTCGATTTCGTCACCGCGTTCATGAGCCTGATGGATATGCCCGAAACCGAACGCGTCCTGGCCGAAGTCCACCGCATTCTGACGCCGGGCGGATTCCTGCAATTCTCCATCACCCACCCCTGCACCGACGTTCCCATCCGCCGTAAAGTGAAAGACGCCAAAGGCCGGGATGTCGCCATCACACTGGGAGGATACTTTCAGCAACTTTCGGGCCAGGTGGAAGAATGGAGCTTTAGCGCCGCGCCGCCCGCAGTGCGCCAACGCTGGCCCGCGTTCAAAATCCCCCGCTACAACCACACCCTCAGCCAGTGGCTGAACATGCTCATCACCGCGGGCTTCGTCATCGCCCGAGTCGGCGAGCCCGCGCCCGATGAGCGC
>CAZYSY010000182.1:0-3516 GCA_964650295.1 uncultured Caldilineales bacterium
GAGCCAGACAAAATATCAAAGGTGACGCCCAGGAGAAGCGGCGCAATCAGCGCCAAGCCGACCAGAATGACGAGTTTGATTGTAATTTGCACCCAATCAGGATGCTTCGTTGCATTCTGACGTCGCATGAACTTTCCTGGAAAAACATCGCGATCGATCCTGCTTTAACGCGCTAGAGTATACCCCAACGATCTGTTTCGCGCCAAATCGTACAAACATAAATTTCTGTAGATTCGATTCCATTAAATGAAAAGATACTGGTGCGTGGTGTATTTAAAAATAGAGTATTGGACATTTGTCGTTTTTTTTCTGGTAACCTGACACAAATTTCATATTCACACTTCCAGCCGATTGAAATCAGGCCTGAGAGCCTGTGGCCGCCTGTCGACGCAGGTCAACAGCGTCTTGGATGCAAGATGGCGACACAAATCGGACGAAAAAGCGCCCCCCTTTTTGAAACGCCCCCTACCAAAAAACACCCTTGACAAACAAATAGAATTATGCAAAAATAAATTCAACCATTTAAAAAAAATTTACCATACACAATGACGCAATCACAACACAACACCAACCAAACAAACAGCACACTTGACGTGTTCACAATTACCGACCTCGAAACGCTAAAAGCTGTCTCCACCCCCTTCCGGCAAAGCTTGATGCGGCTGATGGCGGAGAAGTCGCGCACGGTCAAAGAGATGGCCCAGGAGTTGGACATCCCGCCCTCCCGGCTCTACTACCATGTAAACCAACTGGAAAGACATGGCATCATTCGCGTGGTGAGTACGCAGATAGTCTCGGGCATTGTTGAAAAGCGCTATCATATCAGCGCTCGCGCATTTCGCGTGGATCGAGCGCTGCTGGCGCCCGGCAGTGAGCAAGAGGAAGCCGCCATTGAGGCGATGATGCAGAGCACTTTCGAGGCTACAGAGGATGAAATTCGGCGCGGCTTACGCACGGGAGCCATCGACATGACCCGAGCCGCGCCTGAACCGGGAGCTATCTTTATTGGCCATTCTCTAACTCGCCTCACACCGCAGCAGTACCGCGACTTTTTGCAAAGACTGGCCGACCTCTACGCCGAATTCGAGGCGATTTCAGGCAACACTGATGATGTTGATTCAAAATTGACCGGACTCCTGGTCGCCATCTATCCCACCGCTCCCCCCACCACTGAAACGTGAGAAGATTATGGAAGAAGAAGCCGCCGGCCCCGCAAGTCAGCCAAGTTTGCGCAATCTATTGCGTAACAAAAACTTTCGTTGGTTGTGGCTGGGACAAATCATCTCCAATTATGGAGACAGCCTCACCAGCCTAGCCCTGTTGATCCTTATCAACCGTCTGACTGGCTCCACCGCCGCCATCGCCACCGTAGCCATTCTTATGGCCCTACCCCAGGTGACCATCGGCATGGTGGCGGGTGTATTTGTCGATCGCTGGAGCCGCAAGAGCACTATGATCGTCTCTGATGTGCTACGGGGCATTGTCGTGCTGGGGCTTTTAATGGTGCGCACCCCAGAAGATGTGTGGATTTTGTATGCGCTCACGCTGCTCCAAGCCACGGTGGGCGTTTTCTTTTCGCCGGCCCGGATGGCGTTATTGGCCAAGGTTGTTTCAGGCGAGGAGTTACTTGCGGCCAATTCACTTTCTCAGACCAGCCGTATTATTTTTGGTTTGTTGGGCACGGCCAGTGCGGGCGTGCTCATTGGGGTGTGGAATGATTTCGCCCTTATTTTCGTTACGGACGCGCTCACTTTTTTCGTGTCTGCGTTGTTCACATGGCGTGTAGTTGCGCCCATCCTGACACGTTCGCAAGCCAGCGCTACCGTCCGGTCCATTTTCGATGAGTTTATGGTGGGGATGCGAAGCATTTTCACATCTCGCGCCCTCATTGGTGTGCTGGTATCCGCCGCCATCGTGATGTTAGGATTGGGCGCCGTCAATGTACTATTCGTACCCTTACTCATTGATGAGCTACAACTGCCCGAAACATGGTTCGGAGCCATTGAGGCTGCGCAAGTTGCAGGTATGGTATTAGGAGGCTCATTGACCGCTGTGTTGGCGGCCCGATTGCAACCCACGCGCATGATCAGCCTGGGGTTGATGGCGACAGGGTTGGGCATCGCCGCCATCGCCACGGTCACGCAAGTCTGGCATATCATGCTCCTACTATTCCCCATTGGCATGGCTATGATGCCGGTCAACGCCGCCGTCGCCACCCTGACGCAAACCCTGGTCAGCGATGAGTTGCGCGGGCGCATTGGCGCAGCACTACAAACCATGATCGGCGCGGCCAATATCACTTCGATGGCCTTGGCGGGCGTGCTGGCCGGGTTGGTGGGTGTGCGTAATGTCTTCCTAATGGCTGGCGTGTTGACCATCTTTGCCGGGCTGGTTGCCATTCCTATTTTTGGCAAACAACCGAAGCCTGCGCCTGAAATGGTCGAACTGTGAGAAAAACTAGGAAGTTGGTGGTGATTTATTGCTCGAAACGGCTTACTCAGCAGGGGTGTTGATTTCGCTGTGCGCTTTGTGTAAAATAAGAGCAGGAATCAAAGCATTGTCACCCCGCCCATCTCAACAACCTTTCCAACGTTGCAGGAGCAAGCACCATGGAAGTCATCAAGGTTTCGGCCAGATCACGTTCGACCGCTGTGGCGGGTGCAATTGCTGGCGTCATCCGTGAGCAAGGATATGCAGAAGTTCAGGCCATTGGCGCCAGCGCCGTGAACCAGGCAATCAAGGCCACAGCCATTGCCCGCGGCTATTTGCAAGAGGATGGCATCGCTATTGTTAGCATCCCAGTCTTCACCGAGGTGGATATTCAAGGGTTGGAGCGTACCGCGGTCAAACTAGTGGTGTGGACAGTACAGCAAGGCTCGTTGCCAGAGCAGTTGCTTGCCCTGTTCGCTGCCGAAAAGAGACCTCAGGAAATACCCGAATCACCACCATCAAAAGGAGAACCATCCTAACAGCAAAGGAAATCCCGCCTCACTCATTTGGGCGAGATTTCTATTGTAGCTCATCATTCTCCGGGAGCTTAACGATCAACGAACTCCTGAGTGGAGGAAATGACCGGGGACAAGATATGGAGAATGGCCGACAACACTGTTCCCTGGTCTCTCACTTCGGTCTACTTCCAAAACAAAGGGGTTTCTTAAGTAGGTGATGATGTGAGTTTAAAATAAACCTTGGAGGCGATTACAATTCATCAGAGGAGATAAACGAAAAGACGAAGGGGAGAAACGAACCATTGTCACTATTCGTCAACCTTCGTCCATGTTCGTCAAAATGCGCAGCACTTTTCTCAAGTTTTAAATGTGTATCTACTTAATTCTCGCGGTCGCCGAAATGATAAAGGATGATCAATCACCTTTAAGGGAGGCCAGCAGGCGACGCCAGCCATCATCGTTTTCTCCGGGGACGAAGGGGATGTAGAGGGTCGCCCGTTGTAGCATGTCGCGGTAACGGGCCATGATAGCCGGTCCGATCTCATCCCAGGCGCCAGTGATGGCGAAC
>CAZYSY010000183.1:0-2590 GCA_964650295.1 uncultured Caldilineales bacterium
GCGCTTGCGGCGCAATCAACTGGATGGCTGGCACTTCCGGCGTCAGCATCCGGTGGGCAGCTTTATCGTGGATTTCTTCTGCGCCAAAGCGAAGCTGGTGGTCGAGGTCGATGGCGGGATTCACCAGCAGCAGCGGGCCTACGACGCAGAGCGCACCCGTCTGCTTGAAGGCGTCAAAGGCTACCGCGTCATCCGTTTCAGCAATGACGAGGTTCTGAACGACATCGAAAGCGTGCTTGCGAGGATACGCGAGGCGTTGAACTGACCCCCCTCCCAGCCTCCCCCCACTCCCTGCCGGTCGCAGGGGGAGGAGCCAATTTCTCCCTCCCCCGAAAAGGAACGTAGCGACTGTTGGGGGAGGGTCGGAGAGGGGGCAAAAACCACACATTCGGACAACCCCATGAACTCATCTAACATCATCCAACAAGTCTGGTCCTACAGCTATGATTCCCACTAAAGAAAGCCTGAGCACTGAATTCAAAAGCGATCGCGGGCCACTATCGGATAGAGACCTCGTTGAAACTGTTGTTTGTCTTGCAAATAGCGAGGGTGGCGTCATTTATCTTGGCGTCGAAGATGATGGTCGGGTGACAGGCGTCCACACAAATCATCGTGATTATCAGGGGTTGGCTGCCTTAATCAGCAATCGCACCACGCCCTCCGTCCATGTGCGTGTAAACTCTCTGTTGCCAGATGGCGAAACCCTGGTCCTGCACATCGAAGTCCCCAAGATGACACAGATCGTCGCCACCAACGATGGCGTTATTAAGCGTCGACAGATGCAAGCAGATGGGACGCCTGCGTGCATCCCGTTTTTGCCCCATGAATTTGGCTCACGGTTGACGAATTTTCGCAAGATGGATATCAGCGCCTTGCCCGTTCCTGAAGCCACTCCGGACGATCTTGATCCCATCCAACGGGCGCTCTTGCGGCAATTCATCGAACGCAATAGCGGCGATGACGTGTTACTCGAATTGGATGACACCCGTTTCGACAGCGCTCTGGGCTTGATTGTCCGTGAAGAAGACGTTTGGCGTCCAACTTTGACGGGGCTGTTATTGATTGGGCGTGAATCCTCACTCCGGCGGCTGATTCCAACTCACGAAATTGCTTTCCAAATGCTGGAAGGTGAGGAGGTTCGACTCAACGAATTCACTCGGGCGCCATTGATCCAGGCCCTCGAATGGCTGGAGACGCTATTCAAGCCATTGAACCCGGAAACGGAAATGCAGTTGGGATTATTCCGGGTGTCCGTGCCTCGACTCGACTGGCGCGCGTTTCGCGAAGCGCTGGCCAATGCCGTCATTCATCGGGATTACAGCAAAATTGGTGCGGTACACGTACGAATTGAAGGTGATGTGCTGACCATCAGCAATCCGGGCGGCCTGGTGGAAGGCGTGACGCTGAACAATCTGTTGACCACCGAACCCCGCCCCCGCAACCCATCTCTGGCGGATGCCTGCAAGCGGATTGGTTTGGTAGAGCGCACCGGGCGAGGGGTGGATATCATCTACCGCGGCTTGCTGCGCTACGGCAAATCCCGTCCCGATTACAGCCGCACCGACAGGCATACCGTGGTCCTCAGATTGAGTCTGAGTGAGGCTAATTTGGCATTTCTTAACTTGGTTCTCAAAGAAGAAGAGCGAACAGGAAAACCGTTGCCCATCGAAAGCCTGATCACACTCTCCCTCCTTCAGGAGCAAAAGCGTCTGACCCGAAATGAATTAGCGTCCTTCATCCAGAAAGACTCAGCAGATGCCGGGCGCACCCTGGAAGCGTTGGTCGAGGCGGGCCTGGTGCAACCCCATGGAGCCACTCGGGGGCGTACTTACACCTTGTCTCCTCAAGTGTACAAAGAATTAGGAGCCACCGTGGAATACACTCGTCAGGCGGGCTTCGCTCGGCTGCAACAGGAACAACTTGTCCGCAATTACGTTCGTCAGGCAGGCAGCATCCGTAGAGCGGAAGTGATGGACCTATGCCGACTAGATCAAGGGCAAGCTTATCGATTGTTGAAAAGAATGGTCGATACAGAAATACTCAAGCGTAAAGGAAGCAAACGTGGAACTTTTTACGTGCCTGGAGAAAAGTTCTAAGTTATGCGCGTTTTATGCGCGTTTTACGCGCGTTTTATGCGCGTTTTCCAACCTATCTGCATGATGCGCCCAGTGCTGCATATTGAGATGCCATGAACTCATCCAACATCATCCAAAAAATCTGGTCTTACAGCAACGTCCTGCGGGATGCGGGCGTGAGCTATGGCGATTACCTGGAGCAACTCACCTACCTCATCTTCCTGAAGATGGCGCACGAGTATGCGCAGCCGCCCTACAACCAGCCCATCGCCATCCCCGAACAGTACGCCTGGCCCGAACTGCGCAAACGCCGCGGCGCGGAGCTGGAAAGCTTCTACGTGAAATTGCTGCGGGAGCTGGGCAAGGAGAAGGGCATGCTGGGCCAGATTTTCACCAAGGCCCAGAACAAAATCCAGGACCCCTCCATGCTCTATCGGGTCATCGATATGATCGACAAAGAGCAATGGGCCATGATGGGCGTGGATGTGAAGGGCGAGATCTACGAGGGCCTGCTG
>CAZYSY010000184.1:0-4861 GCA_964650295.1 uncultured Caldilineales bacterium
CAGGTGGCCCGGGAATGTGGCGTCAGCGATACCACGGTGTTGCGATTTTGTCGGGCCGCGGGGTTTCAGGGTTACACCGATATGAAGCTCGCCATTGTACAAGATATGGCCAGTCCGACGCAGCTGGTGCATGATGACATCAGCGAGGATGACGACGCCATGACCATCGCCCGCAAAGTCTTCCATTCCAACATTCAGGCCTTGCAAGACACCCTGGAAGTGCTGGATGGCGAAGCGTTGGTCAAGGCCGCGGATATGATCGCCGCGGCCAGACAAATTTTGATTATCGGCGTGGGCACCTCGGGGCCCATTGTGCAGGATATGTATCATATGTTTTTTCGACTGGGGTTCAATGTGCGGGCGCAAACCGATTCCTACCTCCAGCTGATGGAGGCGGCGTTGGTTAGCGAGGGTGATGTAGTGGTGGGCGTTTCCCAATCGGGCAGCTCCACCGATCCGGTGCTGACTGTCGAGGAGGCCAAGCGTAATGGCGCTGGCACCATCGTCATCACCGGCAATGCCGAATCGCCCATCACCCAATACGCAGATGTGACCCTGCTGGCGGTTTCGCGAGAAACCCGGGCCGAGGCCATTGCCTCACGAATTGCCCAAATGACCCTGGTCGATGCGCTGTACGTCATCATTTCGATGCGCATGCTGCCGATTACGACTCAGAACGAGGCGAAAATTTGGAAGGCAGTTATTCAGAAAACACTTTAGAGAGGAGGTGATTTGTATCGCGACGATCGAAAGTCTAACGAGAAATCTGATTCTTCCGAATCTCTATTTCATCCATTTCTTCACTCACCCAAAAGGAGTAACAAGATGAAGAAGATTTTGACCATTGTTGCATTGGTTCTGCTGTTGGCCCTGGTTGTGAGCGCTTGTTCGCAATCCAAGCCCGCAGCCGAGCCCACCAAAGCTCCCGCTGCGCAAGAGCAAAAGGCGGAAGAGAAGGCTCCTGCGGCCGATCTTGAAGGCGTGCCCGAGATCTTCACCAGCGGCAAACAGATCAAGGTCGCGGTCATCCGCAACCTGCCTTCCGACGATCACACCAAGCAGTTCCTGGATGGCGCCCGCAGCGAGGGCGAATCCTTCGGCTTCAAGGTGGATACCTTCATCGCAGATAACGATGACGCCAAATTCCAGGAGTTGGTGGATCAGGCCATCGCCAAAGGCTATGACGGTCTTATCATTTCTCACGGCAAGAAGGATTACTCCTACGACATGCTGAAGCCCGCAGTGGATAAGGGCATCAAAGTCGTCACCTTCGACACTGTCATCGAGAAAGATGGCAAAGGCCTGCCCGAGATCACCCGCACCTTCCAGGATGACTTCGCCCTGGCGCGTCTTTCGCTGGGCGTGATCAACGAAGTCGCAGATCCAGCTCGCATCATCAAGCTGTGGTGGGGCCCAGGCGTGCCGCCCCTGGATCGTCGTGAAACGGTCTACGCTCCCCTGGAGAAAGATGGCCATCTGATCACTCTGGAAACCATTGGCCCCACCAACTTCCAGGATGTGCAGGGGGACATCGCCGCCAAAGTCAGCGCTGTGCTGCCCAAATATCCCGAAGGCGAAATCGACGCCATTTGGGGTTCGTGGGATGAAATGGCCAAGGGCGCTTACACTGCCCTCAAAGATGCAGGCCGCACCGACATCAAACTCATCTCCATCGACATCTCCAACCAGGACATCAACCTGATGCGCGAGCCTGGCAGCGTGTGGATTGCCACCGCCGCGGTGGATCCCAAGCTCATCGGCATCGTGGACATGCGTCTGCTGGCCAAGAAGTTCGCGGGCGAAGAGACTCCGGACGAATATGACCTGGAGGCCAAACTCATCCGCCAGAGCGATCTCAAACCTGACACCACCATGCAGACGCTGAATGAGGTCATCGAGGGCTGGGGCAACTCCGACGCCTTCAACGAACCCTGGATGGATAAGCTGCGCGCACACAACGGCAAGTAATCGCCTCAATCCCTGATTCATTTCATCAGGCAACCGGGTGGTCCTTTCCGCTTGCGGGCGAGAAGGACCACCCCCTGTGCTCTTACAGGAGGCAGACATCGGCATGGAACCCAAACACACCCTTGAGATGAAGGGGATTTCCATCGAATTTCCGGGCGTCAAGGCATTGAAGGGGGTGGATTTTACTGTACAGAGTGGTGAGATTCATGCCCTGGTGGGGGCGAACGGCGCCGGAAAATCGACGCTGATGAAGATTTTAGGGGGGGCGTATGGCCATTATGTGGGAGACATTTATTTCGATGGAGAGAAAGTCGACATCCGTCATCCCCACGAGGCCAAGGCCCTGGGCATCGATGTGGTGTATCAGGAAGTGGATACCGCGCTCATTCCTTATCTCACCGTAGCCGAAAATATCATGTTGGATAAAATGGCCAATGAGATGAAGGGAAAGCACTTTATCCGCTGGGGCAATATCCATCGTAACGCTCGCGAGGTGATGAAACGCGTGGGCATCCATCTTGACTCGCGCACGCTGGTGCAAGATTTGAGCCTGGCCGAGAAGCAAATGGTGCTCATTGCCCGGGCGTTGGCGACGAACACGAATTTTTTAGTGCTGGATGAACCTACCGCCCCCTTGAGCCAGACTGAAACCGAAGAGCTCTTTCGGCTCATGCGCGATTTGGCCAACAATCAAGATGTGGGCGTGGTCTTCATTTCGCATCGCCTTCCCGAGATTTTTGAAGTTTGCGAGACCATTACGATCTTGCGGGATGGCCTGGTGGTCACCGACACCACCATCGACGCCATCTCGCAGCAAAAGTTGGTGGAGCTGATGCTGGGACGTCGCTTTGAAGAGACTTATCCCAAGCTGCATGTGCCCATCGGTGATGTCATCTTCGAGGTAAAGGACCTGAACGAGGAATATGGCCGGGTGCGCGATGTGAGTTTCTCGGTGCGGGCTGGCGAGATCGTTGGCATGACAGGGTTGGTCGGAGCAGGTAAGACCGAGTTGTGCAAGACGTTGTTCGGAGCATATCCCATCAAATCAGGCGAGATGTTGCTGCATGGCAAACCCTTGCAGGTGCGTTCGCCGCATGCCGCAGTAAAACAAGGCGTCGCGTTGGTGCCCGAGGAGCGGCGCAAAGAGGGCATTTTGGTGGATGAGCCTGTGTATGTGAATCTCACCTTGCCCAGCCTGGACAAATTCACCAAGGGGCCAGATTTTGTCAATACCAAGGCGGAGCGGGCCACTGCCAGAAAGTTAATCGATGAGCTGGGCATTGTCACGCCCAGCGAAAATCAGAAAGTGGCGTATCTTTCGGGCGGCAATCAGCAAAAAGTTGCGGTGGGCAAGTGGCTGATTGCTGACGCCGAAATTTACGTCTTCGACGAGCCCACCAAAGGGGTGGATGTGGGGGCCAAACGAGACATCTTCGAACTCATCGGCGAGCTGGCCCGCCGCGGCAAGGGCATCATCTATGCTTCCAGCGAAATCCCCGAAATTCTGGATATTTCCGATCGCATTTACGTCATGTACGATTACACCATTGTCAAAGAATTTGCTACGTCAGAAGCAACAGAAGAGGAAATTCTTTTCTATTCTGCCGGAGGTCAATAATTTATGACTGCTGCAACCGAATCGACTTCATCGAAAAAACGCCTCTCTGGCATTATCGATTTTTTGAGCAAGTGGGGAACGATCATCACGATTTTCGTTTTGCTCGCTTTCTTTTCCATCACCATGGATTCTTTCCGCACCGCGTCCAACATGGTGACGATCATGCGGAGCATTTCCATCGTGACGGTTATCGCCACGGGCATCACAGTTTCGCTCACGGTGGATGGCTTCGACCTTTCGGTGGGGTCGGTGGCCACCTTCTCGGTGGCGTTGGTGATGTCCTTTTTCGTGTGGTATGGCTGGGGAACGATACCCGCCATCATCGTGGCCCTGCTGATTTCTCTGATCGTGGCGGTCGTGAACTCATTTCTCATCGTCAAGCTGCACATCTTCGATTTATTGGCCACGCTGGCGACCATGTTCATCTTCGAAGGCGTGGCCATGACCTACACCGGCGGCGGCTCCATTAGTCAGGGCATGCCCCGGTTGGATGGCACTCCCACCACAGGAACCATCCCGCCCGAATTTCGCCTCATCGGGCAATCGCCTTACATCATCATTATCATGCTTGTGATTGTGATGCTGGTGCATGTCTTTTTGACCTACACCAAACATGGGCGCTATCTTTACATCGTGGGCGGCAATCGCGAGGCGGCCCGGCTTTCCGGCATCCCGGTCAATCGCTATCGCACCCTGGCCTACTTCCTCTCCACGCTGCTGGCGGGGTTAGGCGGCATCATGCTGGCGGCCCGTATTGGATCGGCGCAGATCAATTCGGGCGCCGGATACCTCATGCCCGCGGTGGCCGCGGCCTTCATCGGCTTTTCGGTGGCCGGCGTCAAAAAACCCAACGCCATCGGCACGCTCGTGGGGGCGATTTTGGTGGGCTTGCTGGAAAATGGCCTGATTATGATGTCGGTGCCTTATTACTCCCTGAACATCATCAAAGGCCTGGTGTTGGCCATCGCCCTGGCCATCACCTACTATCGTAAGCATGACTGATCTATCGCATAATACCGTCTCCCTGCGGGGACGGTTTTCAGCCTTGATCTTTACACATCCGTTGACTACTGATTACTGATTACTGAACACCATCCCCCCCCACCCTGGAATGCTCTATGAACGTCAATGGCAAACATTATCGCACCATCTGGGTGAAAGAAGATGATGATCGAGTCGTGCAGGTTATCGATCAGCGCTTTTTGCCCCACAAATTCATCATCGAAGACCTCACCAACGTAGACGAAGCCGCCCGAGCCATCAAAGAGATGCACA
>CAZYSY010000185.1:0-4025 GCA_964650295.1 uncultured Caldilineales bacterium
TGATCCGGATCAGATTCGGCGGTTAGCGTCACCGTGATGGTTTCACTTTCGGCAACGCCAAACTTGAACCAGTCCTGATCGTCTTGGGGACAAATGGATGCCGAGATAGGGTCACCAACGCGAATTTCTGCAGCGTTCAAAAAGTCATCGTTGGGCTCCCTGGGATCATTAGGGCAAATTGTTGGTGGTACAGGCGTTATGGTGGGCGTAGCGGTCGGTGTGGGTGTGATGGTCGGTGTGGAAGTGGGCGTAACGGTGGGGGTAGGAGGGGGAAATCCCTTTAAAACCGAAGGAAGATAGGGAGCTACGATAGGTGAGGGTGGTTCGGAAAAATACACTTCGTTGCGATAAGCGGGTGTATCACCGCTCAAACCGCCGATCAGGTAAAGATAGTCAGTATCCCGGAAGGGGGCAGCAACCAGGCCAAATCGAAAGAGGGAGCGAGGCAGAGTTATGTCTGGCTCATTTTTCCATTCCAAAGAGCCTTCCTCGCCAAATGTCGCGATAAAAATGGTCGACTGCGGCTCGCCATTGGCATCACGCCCTCCAAGGACCCAAAGTTCCCCATCATGAACAACCGCCTGGGCATACTCGCGCGCCGCGCCGTTTGGAAATAAAACAGCGAGCCAGCCATTGACTCCGAAATCGGTATCAATCCCCCCATCTTGTTTTAACTTGGCGTAGTAGATTTTCTTCGAGCGTTTCTGTCCATCATACCCACCTATCACATAAAGATATCCGTTGTGTACCAATGCTTTGACGCGAAATAGGGCATCAGGCATAGTGAAAGCTTTTTTGTTGTCGAGATTTCCATTGGAACCGATCTGATAGACAATAATTTCGTTGGATGGGCTGTAGTTTGTCCCAACAGTACCTCCCACGATGTAGAGGAAATTATTAAAGACAACAGCATCATGTAAAGTGATAGCTTGATCCAGCTCGCCTATTTTCTCCCATGGGCCTAACATGCCCTTCTCATACTGATATTTGGTGCGCCAAATAGCTTTTTGTGGATCACTTCCATCGTATCCTCCAATTACATATATGTATGGGGCATATGTCACAACAGCATGAATGTACACCGGCGTTTTCAATTCCTGCTCTTCCTGCCAGGAAGTCAGTGAACCATCCAAATGCGTTATGGCTTTGAAAACAGTCTTGACTGGCGCTCCTTCCGGTGATTTGCCACCAATCACAAACAGACTTCCTCCAAGAATGACAGTTCGAGAATCAGCTAACGATTGGGGCAGATTATTGTTTGCAGGTTGCCAAAATAGAGGTAGAGAAAGCGCTACTGGGGAAACTTGACTTATCCCCAATATACCGAGAAAGAGAAAAAGCATACTAATAGTTATAGTTGTCAAAAAGTTCCATCGAGACATAACCAATCTCACTTAGAAATAGAATTACTGAAAAAGAAAAATCTAAAAGCAATAATTGTCTTAACAACATAAACAGAACTGGCTCTGTTGCAAAAAGGCGGTTTCACCACAGAGACAAGGAGAACACAGAGAGGATCATAGCAGTTCATAGAAAAATTCCTCTCCTACCCTAACTTTTTCTTCCTCCATGCACTTTGTATCTCCATGGTGGTTCAGGGACGCCAAAACTATTCTTCTGGAGGCGTAGTGGTGGGCTGTGGAATGGGTGTGTCTGTGGGCTGTGGAGGCTGTGGAGTGGGGGTATCTGTGGGCTGTGGGTGAGAACTGCCTATTTCTGCTTTCTGATAGATGAAAGCACGTCCGGGCGCACATTTTATCCTCCCTGATGGATTTTCTACGTCCTTCCACACAACACAGACGCTCCAATAATAAGTGTTCCCGGATTTCATATATAATGGGTCACGGTTATCCAAAGTAGACATTGCTACAACAACGCTAAATTGGGTAATAGGTTGGTGACCCACAGGACTCAGGCCTTTATGTTTGAGTACAGGCAAATTGGGGCTTTTCCACACCACAGGCTCGAAAGCGAATTCTTCCGGTGATAGTGGTTCACTGATCTGCCATTTCAACGTGAATTCGTCTCCCGAGGCCCGATCTTGCGGTGCTACCAAGGTGATGGCGAAATTGGGCGGCAATGGTCCCCTTCCAGTGGATACTTTCGTTGGTTGAGCTGATTGAATGGGTGTGGGGCGCCTAGTTGGCGTAGGCGTGGGCAGGATTAATGTGGGGGTGGGCGCATCGGCGCTGGCCCCGGTGTTGGTGACAGGCTCAGCCGGCGCAGGCATGGTCTCATAGGCTACGGGCGTGACTGTCTCCGATACGGCGCCCACCTGAACACCTGGCATGGCCAGCGCCGTGGGCACAACTGTTGCATTCGTTCCCTCTTTCCCGGCAGATGGCATGGTGGTGACGCTTGGTGCGATGACTGCTATCGTGGCCGAAGATTCCGCGGTGGGGGATGGGCGTTGGGCAAACAGGATGCCGCCGCCAATCAATAGCAACAGCAAGAGCCCCGCGGCGGCCGCGATCCAGGCCCATTTGGAGACTTCCGCACCGCCTCCTTTCACAGCCTCGGGCATGTCCAATACCACAGCAGTCACGTTGTCGCTGGCCCCCGCCTTGAGAGCGGCCTTCACCAGCTCCTCCGCAGCCTTGGGCGCGGGATAGCGGTTGAGGATCATCTCGATCTGTGGATCGGGAAGGACGTCGGAGACGCCGTCGGAGTTGAGCAGGATGGTGTCTGTGTTCTCAAGAAAGAGGGGCTTTTCCCGGCAATCGGCCAGATCATCGCGAGCGCTGCTGACCCGATAGCGAGTATCCACCTCCACCTGGGGCTCGATGCCCAAAAAGCGCTTGAGCACGCCGCGATTGGGGTGGTTGCGGATCTCCTCCAGGCTGCGGCCATGCTGCAACGCCTCCTCCGCCCAGGTGTGATCGATGGTCAGTTGCCGCAGTTTTCCATCGCGCAACAGGTAAGCCCGACTGTCGCCCACGTGCGCAAGATACAACCTTTTGCCGATGATGGCCACCACGGTGCAGGTGGTGCCCATGCCCGCGCGATTGGGATCCTGGAGCGATTCCTCGTAAATGCGGGCGTTAGCTTCCTCGATGGCCTCCACCAGGGTTTGAGTCATCTCGCTGGCGGTGGGCTGGGCCTCTTCGATGAATTGGGGAATGGTCTCCTTGGCTATGTTGCTGGCCAGTTCGCCGGTACTCTGGCCGCCGATGCCGTCAGCCACCAGGGCCAAGGTGGCGGTGAGCCCATCCCGGGTTTTAAACGTCCATTCATGGTGGCGGTCTTCCTGATTGGGGCGTTTGCCCTCGTCGGAATATGCACCGGTGAGAATGGATGGCGTGCTCGGTTTTTCTGTGGGCATGGTGATGATTTCCTTTGAAAAACGCTGGGAAAATGATGCGATTCCAAATTTAACGCAAGGTCATGGGGTTGGCGTGGTCGTGGTGGTGATGATGCCGCCCGGGATGGCTGATTCGGCCGTGGGGGTGGTGTCGTCAGACGCGGGATTTTGTGGCACGATCGTCAGCACCACGGTGCGGCGGATGGGCATGGGGGTGACGGCCATGGGGCCGTTCGCCGCCTCGGTGCGGGCGCCGGGGTACAACTTCAGCGGCCGGTTCATCAATAGTACGCCGGTTTCGATGAGCAGAAAGATGGCGAACAGCAGGGCGGCAACGCGCCACGGGCCAGCGCTGGATGCGCCATGCTTCGGCGGAGGCTGAATGGGTTGGGTGAACTTCACTCGAGGTGGTGGGACAATTTGATCCAGACGGGTAGCCACTTCCTGGGCTGAGGGCCGTCGTTCGGGCCGCTTGTCTAACAGTTGCATGACCAGCTCATCCAACTCACGATAGTGTCGTAACGCCTCATTATATTGATAGGGGCGAGTGGGTTGATCGTGTAGGATGGCGGTCGTCACCTGGTTCCTTCGTCCACTGAAGGGCAATTGCCCTGTCAACATGCGATAGAGCACCACGCCAACAGCGTACATATCGACGGCCTGCTTGTCGCGAATATACTCGGGAGGCTTGTCACCCAGCATCACCTGCACCCGCTCCGGCGAT
>CAZYSY010000186.1:0-8543 GCA_964650295.1 uncultured Caldilineales bacterium
GGTGGAGTCTGATGAGGCGGTCGATACTAAACTACTGGCTCTATATACCCGACGAGACCAGCTCTATCAGGCCATTCGCGAGGCCAAATTCGATCTGGACACCGGCAAGCTCTCGCCCGAAGACTACGAGCGCCAGGTGACGCGTCTCAAACGGCAGGCCGCCAGCGTGCTCAAAGCCATCGACCGGCGGGAAGCCAATCTGGTTCCACCCGAATGGGACGCGCAAATCGAGGAGCAGGTGCGGATGGAGCGCCGGGGACGCGTGGCGTCGCGATCGGTCGCGGTAGCGGGGCAGGCGGGCGCGACGAGTCCGGGGCAGGCGCGTTATTGCCCACAATGTGGAACGCGTCTTAACCCGGGCGACCGATTTTGTCCCGCCTGTGGCGCTCGTATGACATAAACGTATTCCCGTACTTCGCCATAACGCCAGATTGCATGCTCATCTCGAACGCACTCCCCGCGCCTGAAGTCGCGTGATCTCTGCATAGACCTCCCTTAATCTGAACCGTCGAACGCCATTTCGCTCTCTTCAGCAGACGAACTTGGCGTTTTTGGCGTCTCAGTCCCCCAAAGCATTGAGAAAGCTTGAGCCAAGTCCGCTTTGGACTAGATTTCGCCTCCTACAGTTGTCGGCACAAAGGCGCTGGACCGAACCGATCCTGCCTCCGTGACTTTGAAAACCACCTGCTGTTCAGTCATCCTGAGTTTGGATCAGGGCAGTGGGTATGCTAAAATCCTATTTTAACTCCGCCATTTTCAGAATGGGGAGGTCGAGACAGAAAGCCATGAAACAAATTTTTGCTCGCCAACATTCTCTCAAGTGTAGAATACGGTAACATTTTATCCACCCGGCTCCGGCTGCATGAGGGTTTCTATGACCCATCTACTGGAGGCGGGTGCATTTATCTCAAGGAGATCAAATCGTCCTATGCAAAATAGCTCGCCCTTCCTCAATAGCATCGGGCGCATCCTCGAAAGTCCCAATACCAGCAGAATATTCAACTTTTTGATCATTCCTTTATTGATCGTGTTGATCTTGCTGATGCCGCCATTGGATCTTTTGGGCAGGGTGCAAACGATCGGATATGAAACCATTACGCCCGAATCGGGCATGGTGACAGATCCCGATGGCACGCGCATCGTGTTTCCTGCAGATGGTCTCAGTGGCAAGACTCATGCCAAACTCGAGAGTACGCCGCGGGAAGTGTTTGAGCGTGGAGATGTGTCTGATAACATGCGAAAGGCTTTGGAGCTGATGCCCTCTGAGCTACTTCCGCGCAGCCCGGTGTACCATCTTAGCATACGTGGAAGCGTTCCCACCCATACAATCGCCACAATCCCGATTCCCAATGATTCGTTGCCCTATGAAACATTGGATATCTACAACTGGAACGGCGAGCATTGGGAGTGGATGCCGCACACGATCATTTTGGAAGAAGACGTTATCGAAAGCGATGTGAACTTCGTTCCCAGTGATTTTGCTGTTTTCCAGACCTCGCCCAAACTGCCACGCGTTGGAGCAATACTGCCTGCAGGGAAAA
Source organism: uncultured Caldilineales bacterium (assembly GCA_964650295.1). Classification (GTDB taxonomy): domain Bacteria; phylum Chloroflexota; class Anaerolineae; order J102; family J102; genus M2005. Next base: position 1,542 of record CAZYSY010000186.1, read on the forward strand.
CACTGCCCGAAGAAGCCAGCGCAGCCATTACATCCATCTTTTCCTCAGCGCTCACCCTGCGCGGTGATGGCAGCGTCGATGGAGCAGAGCGTTTAACCCCTGCCGACGACATCAACGGCAAAGCCTACATGGTGGTTCGGAATTATCATCCGGGCGAAATGCCACGCACCGATCTACTGGCCAATTTGATCATCGATCCGGCGCAGCAACAGGTACACATCAACACGTTGGCAGAGCTCGCGGCCAGCAACAATTATGATGGCGTGGCGCTGGACTATCGCGGCGTCGATCCGCCACTGCGGGGTCAGTTTACCGATTTTGTCAACGCGTTGGCGGAGCGCATGCACAATGACGGCAAAGAGCTCATTATTTTTGTCGATCCCCCTGTTCAGCTTTCAGATGAAAGTTGGGAGACGTTTGGATACGATTGGATTCCCTTGGGCGCAGCCAGTGACGCCTTGGTGATCCCCACATTCGAAAACCCGGTGGCCTATGTCCCCGGTGGTCAGGTCGATGCTTTGTTGAAATGGGCGGTGGGCCAGGTGGACCGTTATAAACTCTTGCTCGAAACGCCTGCACAAGCCACCGAACAAGCGGGCAACTATTTCTTGCCACGCGGCTTCCAGGATGCCATTACGCCCATCCTGGGCACCGTGGCCACCGAAAGCGATGTGGTTGAGCCGGGCAGCCCTGTCCAGGCCAAGTTAGAAACAGATATCGTCGCCAGTCCACTCATGCACGATCCAGACTCGGGGTTGAGCTGGTACAAATACCGGGGACAGTCTGGCGAGGAGCGCATTGTATTCTTCGAGAACGCCACCAGCCTGACCAACAAAATCATGATGGTGAGCCAGTATAATCTGGGCGGTGTCATCACCAACGCTGAGGAGATTCGCGATTATGATCCCAAGATTTGGAATGTTCTGACTCAATACGCCAGCGGCATGGTTCCTACTCCTACGGAAGGGAACCTCGCTGTGGTGTGGAAGGCCATTGACTCCAAAGGAAATGTTGTGAGTGAGTTGCGTTCCGCTTTGGATCAGCCGGTGCAAATTCCGTTACCATCCACGCCCGATGTGTACAGCATTCGTGCAGATGTGAAGGAGGGTGAGGACTTTATCAGCAATCAAGGGATGGCTCAGGTGGCTGTCGCCACATTTACGCCCACGCCCACGCCCACGCCAAAGGCGACGCCGACGCCCGAAGCATCACCAACGCCCACACCACTGGCGCAAGCTGTGGCCATTGCCAACGGCGACACCAATTTGCGCAAAGGACCGGGTACAAATTATCCCATTGTGGGATTGCTGAAGAAAGGCCAGCAGCTACCCATCATTGGTAAAAACAAAAACGGCACCTGGTGGCAATTGGAAAACAAAGATGGCAAACATGTCTGGATTATTGCCAATCGCGTCACCGCTCAGGGACCTGTCGATGTGGTGAAGGTGGCGAAGGACATTCCCAAACCGCCCAAGTCGGCACCTGTGGCCAGTGGCGGCGGACCGAGACCTGCCGGCGCGGGTAGCTTCGGCTATGGTATCCAGATCCAACCCTATGGAGGCGCTGACCTCGGCTATGCAGCCAACGCCATCAAAGGCTTGGGATTTAACTGGGTCAAATGGCAGGTGCCCTGGAAGGAAATGGAAGGCTCCCCCGGTAATATTGGCTGGGGCGGTCAGGATGGCATCGTGAATTTCTTTGCCGGGCAAGGCATCAACATTCTGGCCTCGATTGTCAAGGCTCCCAATTGGGCGCGTCCCGCCAACTCTGATTTTAGCGTAGAAGGACCTCCTGCTGATCCCAATACTTTTGCGCGATTCTTGGGACAGTACGCGGGGCGCTACTGTGGCAAGGTCAAGGCCATTGAGGTCTGGAATGAGCAAAATTTGTGGTATGAATGGGGTGGCGAACCTCTGGATCCCGCTCGCTATATGCAGCTTCTCAAGGCCTCCTATGGCGCCATCAAGGCCGCTTGCCCACAGATGATCGTGGTCAGCGGCGCGCTCACGCCTGCCGGTAATGTGGGGGCATTGGCCATTGATGATTTCCAATACCTCGAAGCCATGTATCGCAACGGCCTCAGAAGCTATTCCGACGCCATTGGCATCCACCCCAGCGGTTACAACATTCCGCCCAATCTTACATGGCAACAGGCCTGCGACTACATCAACCAGACCAACGCCAGTTTCCGCGGGCCGTGCGATAGCCCACACCATTCCTGGGCCGCGCGTTCGACCGTCGAAGGCTCCCGTAACATCATGGTCAAATATGGCGACGCCAACAAGCGCCTCTGGCCCACTGAGTTCGGATGGGCCGTTGGGCCAGCCGTCAACAACAACTATGGGTATGCCAACGACAACACACGTGAAGAACAGGCCCGTTGGACGGTTGATTTCTACAAATGGATGAAGAGCACAGGCTATGTGGGCGTGGCCTTCCTCTGGAACTTGAACTTCTCCATGACTAACCCCGGCACCGAGTTGATGCAGTGGAGTATTGTCGATCAGGGCGGCGGACCGACTCTGACCTACCAAATGCTGCAACAGATGCCCAAATAGCCTCGTGGCATTTACCCTGTTTTAACCCCCTGAGGGGGGCGGCATGATGATGGCCGCCCCTCTCATCTGTGTATCACGAGAAAATTTTTTATGAACACACAATCATTTGCCCGACAATCTTCGCTTCGTTTTGTGCTGCTGGCCACATTGACCTTGATGCTGGTCACCATCTTGCTCGTAGGATGTGGCGGTTCGGAACAGAAACCAACTCCCACGCCGACCAAAACGCCCACCATGGCAGACCTGGCGCCCGTCACCGATACGCCTCAGCCTACAACAGCGCAGGCCGAAACTCCCCCCGTCCAAGCCTCTGCAACGGTGGCCGCGTCTCACTCTGCCACGCCTGTGCCGACCCAGACCGCCAGCACACCGGCGCCACCGACGCCCGCCAACCGGCCTCTTGAGGTGAGATCTCCTGATTACGGCGCCCAGGCTTTTTTGTGGTGGCGCCCCGAAACTGCCGATCGCGACCTGGGCATCATGGCTGATTCAGGCTTTAGATGGGTGAAGCAGTGGTTCGCCTGGCAAGATATCGAAGGTGCTGGCCCGGGCATTTATGATTGGACGATCTCCGATCGTGTGGTGGATCAGGTCGCCAAGCACCACCTAAAACTATTGGTGCGCGTTTCTCCCAGCGACAAAGCGTTTTGGGCTGGCGATCCGCCCGAGAACGCCGACGACTTTGCTCGTTTCGTTGGCGATATGGCTGCGCGATATCGTGGCCGCATTCACGCTTACCAGGTTTGGAATGAGCCCAACCTGGCTCGAGAATGGGGCAACAAACCACCAGATCCCGCAGCGTACGCCATGTTGCTGAAGAAAACTTATGCGGCTATCAAAGCCGCGGATCCCAACGCACTGGTCATTACTGCGGGCATGGCCCCCACCACCGCAGATCAGGCGGAAGCCATGTATGACATCAAGTTCTATACGCAGTTGTACGAAGCCATGGGAGGCAATAGCGATGGCTATTTTGATATGCTGGGCATTCATGCGGCCGGCTACGCACTCCCGCCCGAAACCGATCCCGCTGAAGTCGCCACCGATCCCAAATACTACAACAACGATCCCAGCCCCAAAGAGCGTCTGCGCGTCTATTCCTTCCGTCATGCCGAGGATATTCGTCAACTCATGGAGCAAAATGGCGATGCGGATAAGCAGATCGCCATTTTGGAATTCGGCTGGACATGGGATGATCGTCCTGGTAGCCCCTACTACTGGCACGGCGCGGGCGCAGGTATCGATCAATTCGTGCAGGCCGATTATCTGGTGCGAGCATACCAGTGGGCCGAGCAACACTGGCCATGGGTGGGGATCATGTCGCTCATTTACATGCCCGATCCTGGCTGGACCAAAGATGACGAACAATACTACTGGGCCATCATGGATCCTAGCCCGCCCGGTGAAACGCACTGGCGTCCTGCTGTAATCCGATTATGCATCCACATGAACGGCGTCGAAGGCAAGACATGCAAATACGCACCCTAATCGTCGTCCCAGCACTTCGGGCCCAGGTTGCATCTGGCTGAACTGACCTCCTTCATCAGCCCTTGACCCCAGCCGAAACGTCGAAGCTTCTCCCCCACAGCAAGCCTGCAGCGCCCGACTTGAGTCGGCCATGAACGCCAAAAGCGCCCCTACTTTGAAACGCACCTCTGAGCGTCAGCAATTCCAAATTCCAGTAGATCACGATTGCGAGAGCATGTGTCCAGCCGGATTCACAATCCGGCGGGTTTGACGCTCGAATCGCCGCCGGATCACGGATCCGGCTCTGCGCATCATGGCAAATCGTGATCGACTGAATTTAGGGAAAACCGGCCAGAAAGCGTTTATCTGAGGCTTCCCCGCCTCCTTTTTGCCCCCTCCCCAGCTCTCCTCCGACACTCGCTACGCTCGCGTTCGAGGGAGGGAGCCCTTCATCTACAAAGATTTTTTGCTCTCGCCGGGCTCCTTCTCGCGTGCGACGGCTGTCGTAACGGGGAAAGGCTGGGAGGGGGACTTGGAGCAACGACAAATTTGAAACTGCTATCTGAGCGTTCTCTGGCTTGCATTTGCACCAGAGTTCTGCTATACTTCCGACGGTAAGCCCTGGTAGTTCAGTGGATAGAACGCCTCCCTGCGGAGGAGGAGGTCAGAGGTTCAAATCCTCTCCAGGGTGCCTCAAGGCCCGTCGTGTGACGGGCTTTTTTGTTTCAATCGATCATGGAAACATCTCTCGCGACCTCTCCATTCACACCTCTTCCCTCCGACCGGATGCTGGCATGTTCGCAATGTGGCGTGACCTTCGTCTGGACTGGGTGGGAGCAGCGTCATGACGCAACCCCGCCAGTCATGTGTCCTGGCTGCCGTCATCTTCTTGCTGTGGCCCCTCGCTATGGCGTGGTGAAATGGTTCGATAACCGTAAGGGATTTGGGGTCATCCGCATGACTGATGGCACGGAGGCCTTTGTTCGGCGGCGTGATGTGAGGGGAAAACGAACATTGCGGAAGGGACAGTTGGTGAGTTTTTTTGCCCAGCAAGAAAAGAATGGATGGCGGGCCAGACGCGTGAAAAAAATACCCCAACTCCGCAATCCATCTCGCAATACGGATTCGAGCACATCCCCGTAAGAAACATACAATATGAACACCTGGCGCAAGATCACAATCCAAATTAGCATACCGCTTCTGCTGCTTCTGTTGGCGTCTTGTCAAAACGCCGCCTCCCACGAAGTTCCATTGTCGGCGCAACCCGCAATATCTACGCCGACCTCTATCCCGACCTTCATCCCAACCGCCACCGCCATCGCGAGCCAGGGCGAGATGCCAGCACAGGCAACGCCCACCACCCCGCCACAATCCACTGCGACCTTCGCTCCCTCCCTTGCGCCTACCCCTTCGCCAACTGCGGCCATTGCAGTCGAAAAAGCAGTCATTGAGGTCGATCTTTCCACCAGCGATGGCGTTTCCGTCAAAGGGACTTATTATCAGCCCTTGGGCGTCAACGCTCCTGGCGTGGTGTTGTTGCACATGTTGGGACGCCATCGCGAGGATTGGGATGCATTCGCGCGGCATCTGCAAGACGCAGGCTATGGCGTCATCGCCATTGATCTGCGCGGGCACGGCCAAAGCGGCGGCAAGCGCGAATGGAGCAAAATGACGCAAGACGCGGCCACTGCTGTCGCCTTCATTCGCTCCCAAACCGAAATCGACCCTGATCGCATCGTGATCGTGGGCGCGTCCATTGGCGCGAACATCGCCATCAACGCAGGGGCGCACGACCCAAAGGTGGTGGGCGTGGCGCTGCTGAGCCCTGGCCTGAATTATCGTGGGGTGAAGACCGAAGATGCGGTGATACAATACCACGATCGCCCGCTGTTCATTGCAGCCAGCAGCGAAGATCGCTACGCAGCTGAGAGCTCGCAGCAATTAGATGCTCTGGCTCAGGGCCCACACCAGCTCCTGATCCTCGAGAATCAGGGCCACGGCACGGAGATGTTGGGCAAGCATAACGGTCTGGAGGCGGCCATCTTCCAATGGCTGACAGAGGTGACAGCGCCATGATGAGCGATCGAACTATGTATCGACGGCTTGCTGTTCTGGTGACCATTTTCTCACTCATTCTTCTTGCTGGCTGCCATCGGCCGAAGCTCGCGGCCACCATTTTGCCCGCTCCTACGAGCTCAGCTCCGACGCCACGGCCCACCGTTCCCATCGTTTCCACCTCCACGCCTTCCACCCAGGCCCCGCCCGCGATGAAAAACGTGCTGCCCGTGGACCTTCTCACCGCAGACGGCGTGCCCATCAAGGGGGACTATTATCGCCCTGTGGTGGCGCACGCGCCGGCTGTGGCATTGGTGCATGGCTCGGGTCGGGATCGCAGCGCCTGGCAACTTTTCGCCCGGCAATTGATGGAGCAGGGGATTCCCGCACTGGCCATCGATCTGCGGGGCCATGGCGACAGTGGCGGTGAGGCGAGCGACCAGAACAAAATCGAGGATGTGGCCGTGGCCGTGGCGTTTCTCAAGGCTCAGGCCGAAGTGGATTCCAATGAGATTGCCATTATCGGCGCTAATGACAGCTCCTGGTGGACGCTGGATTACGCGCGCCAACATCCTGACATCCAGGCCGTGGCTCTGATTACGCCTGGCATCCGCTACGATAAAAAACTTCTGAAGCAAGTAATGAATGATTACGGAGAGCGCCCCATCTTTCTCGCGGTCAGCGATCATAAGGGCAATCATGACGAGAATGTCGTGAAGGTCGCACATCTGCTAGATAACTTGGCGAAAGGACCGCATGAGCTGGTGATATTGCATGATCCGGGCTGGGGAATAGGGCTGTTGATGCAGGAAAATGGATTGGCGGTGAGACTGCTGGCCTGGGTGCAGCAGTATTGGCAGGAATAACAGGAACGAATTGCAACTACTGAGGTCTCTGCCATGTACGCTGCCACGGGAGCGTC
>CAZYSY010000187.1:0-16821 GCA_964650295.1 uncultured Caldilineales bacterium
GGTCTCGATGGCGGGATTGCCGAAGCGGGTCAGCGCGTGGTGTGCGCTTTCGTAGAAACGATGGTCTGCGGGTTGGGTCGCCAACGCCCGCAACAATGGCCCCAGCATCTCCTGGCCATATTTGCGCAACGTGGCGGCCGCAGCCCATCGCACCGCTAAAGCGTCATCCCTCATCAGTTCGAGGAGATAGGGAATCGATTGCTGGACGGGCTGTCGTCCCAGGGCGTGGATGGCGGTGGTGCGTTCGTCTTCGCTACGAGATCGATCTCGAGCAATGGCTATCAGTCTTTCGAGTTCGGTCTGGGCCATCGTTTCCTCCAACAAGAGCAGAACAAGGGCGTTTCAATCTTATTGTAAACGAAGATCATTTGGCTTGTATATGAATTGAGCTGATAATGGATTGATTAACGTGGTCCCATACGCAACGCGCCATCCAGACGAAGGACCTCACCATTGAGCATCACGTTCTCGATGATGTGCGTGACCAAAAAAGCGTATTCGGGAGGGCGTCCAAGACGGGAGGGAAAGGGAACCTCACGCCCAAGGTCCACACGCACCGTCTCAGGCAATCCTGCCAACAAGGGCGTATCAAACAAGCCTGGCGCAATGCATACCACGCGAATACCCCATTTGGCCAGCTCTCGGGCTGCGGGCAGAGTCAGGCCGACGACGCCGCCCTTGGACGCTGCATAGGCCGCCTGTCCGATCTGGCCTTCATACGCGGCAATGGATGCGGTGTTGATGATAACGCCTCGCTCGCCATCCGCCATGGAGAGATTCTGCTGCATGGCCGCGGCGGCCAGTCGCAACACATTGAATGTACCGATAAGATTGACCGCAATAACCTTAGAGAACGTCTCCAGAGGGAGAGGTCCTTGCTTGCCCAAAATACGCCCGGGCGTGGCGATGCCCGCTGTGTTCACAGCGATGTGCAGAGCGTCAAAGGTGTTCAGCGCTGCGTCCACGGCCCGCCGGACATCCGCCTCCTCGGTAACGCTGCCGGGTACGAAGAGAAAACGTTCCGCCCCCAGCTCTTCGACCATTAGTTGCCCCCGCTCTTTGTTGAGATCAAAAACAACCACGTAAGCGCCAGCACGGTGCAATCGTCTCGCCGTGGCCTCTCCCAGACCTGAAGCGCCACCGACGATCAAAGCTGTTTTTCCGGCAATATCCATGAGTTTGCTCCTTTGCAAATGGGGAGGATGGTTTGAATATCAATTCGCGACCATCATAGTCTGTGTCGCCAGCATTGGGCTGTGGACCAAAACAAATAAAGAATGTCCTGGAAGCGAACCATAAGCGTCCATGGCGCATTATTGTTCAGCCGCTGGCGTCACTGATGACGCGTCTGGCCTCCTTTAACAAGGCGAGTTTCTCTTTCTCGGGCGTATCTTTGGCGTCGAAGTATCGATCCAGCAGCTCCAAGGGCGTCATGCTTTCCACACTGATGGCGCCAAGTCTGCTGCGAGCACCCCATTCGATCTCTTTGATCACGCCAGCGATGGTGAAGGCGTCCGCCAGGGCCGCCCGAATTTTGCGTTCTCGAATCAACGCATCTTGTTCTGCGGTCAAATGGATGCGCAGGCGTACAATCGCACCCTGGATCACGCCTTCCTCATGCTTGCGGGCAATACGCTTGAGTATCGCCTCCATGGGATCATCCTGCTGCCGGCAATCACAATCCAGAGTCACGAAGCGCCGGGCCTCGAGCCGGTGGTGGGGAATGAACTGGTAGTCGGCGCGTCCTTCCGCCAGCTCCACCAACACCCAGCCTTTGGGTTCTCGCTCTTCGCCGAAATCGATGCGTTCCACGCTGCCGCTATACACCACAGGCGGCTGCGCATGCGGATTCAAATCCTGGTGCTTGTGGATGTGCCCTAATGCCACATAATCCCAGGCATCATCTACTAACACCGAGCGGGAGACCACGACATCGCGACCTACCATGATGTTACGCTCAGAGCCAGCGCGAGCCTCATCCACCGAGAAATGCCCAACCAGCACAGCGGGGATGTCGGGGCGTTTTCGCACTTCATTGGCGAACCCCTGAATAATGGTGTCCAACTTGGTGGTGACGAGGCGATCCAACTCGGCCAGGCTCACCGCCCGATACTCCTCCTGGCTGGTCAATTCGGCGATGTAGGGATAGGGAACAGGCGCAATCTGGATAGGCGCGCCCCGCCTGGTTTCGATGATCGTTACGCCGCTGCTGTGATCCAACACATGAATGCCAGGCACGCGTAGCGTGTCGAAAACTTCGATGGTGGAAGCGCGATTGGGAGCCGCAGGCAGATCATGATTGCCAGGGACCATCACCACGGGGATGCCGTGATCGGCAATTCCTTCTTTGATTCGCCAGGCGAATTCACGCCGATAGGTGGAGTTGGGATTGCGAGTCTTGTAGGCGTCTCCGGCAAAGATGACCAGATCGACCTTCTGGGTCACGGCATATTCCGCCAGATCAGACAACCGTCGCAAGTAATCCATAACGCGACTGTTGATGCCGGTTGAAGCATCCACCCGGCCATATCGTTCCATCCCCACATGGATATCGGCGAAATGCAAAATACGAATCGGCTCGGTCATGGGCTTATGGCTCCTCTTGCACCAGGCCCACATAGGGATTACGTGAGCCCTTGTAGCGAGGCCAATCGGGTAACACCCAGGTGATGGCATAGTTGGGGGGCGGGGGCCAGAGCAGATAGACATCGCTCCACCAATGCCATGATTCGTAATCGGTGTCGCTGAATCCCAGATCGACATGACGGCCAGAGAGGCCGCTGCCCGTATCTCCGGCAATGGCAAAGCCATACCCGGGCACATACATCTTCTGGCTCATGTTGATGACGGAGGGATCGACGCCCACCACGCCTTTGCCCGCCTTGAAACCCAACCGCGTACGACCATACCAGGGCAATGAGGGATCGGTGCCCGAACGAGCGGGGCTATAGGAGGTTGTATAGGCCCGAATCTTGCGCCAGTAGGTGATGGGGCCATCAGGCGTCATGGCCGTACGTGGCACGATCTTACGTCCATAGAGGATGATTTTTCGCTCTGGCTCCTGGGCCACCCATTCATCTTCCAGCTCGCGGCTGATTTCTCGTCCATCCTCATAATGCACCCGATAGCGCCGGCGCAGGATGCCCGGGCGCCCTGCGTTGCCTACTCGCCTGGCGTCGATGATCAATTCATCATCTGGCTCCCAAACCGTATCGAATGGCAGCAACTCTTCCTCATACTCTAATCTATCCTCGACTCTCGTAACCAGAATTGTCATATCAGGGTGCAGTTCTGCATCCAGCGCAGGATGAACGCGATCTTCGCCTTGCACCCAGATGCCCAACGCCCTCAGAGCGCCGCCCACAGTATTTTCACGGGTGCGGGTATCGATGGTCCTGCCATCAACACTGACGCTGATGGGAGTGGCCCGCAGCAACAGCACTCGCATGCCCGGCTGAATAGCTGCATCCCTACCTGGCAGCAGCTCATCTCCCACATAGACAGGGATATCGTTTTCGGCCAACGCCTGCTCCACGCTCTTGGCTCGAGTCCAGATCGTGTGGGAGATGCCGCCTTCCTCCACGACCAACACAGGCACAGCCCGCAAAAGGGTCAGCGTCAGGTAGGTGGGGATTTGTTGCCAGGGCTTGGCAGAGCGACGCCCCGCGGGCGGACGCCACTGGGCCGGCGGCAACTCGTCCGAGATGCTGACGCGTTGATCTTCCAAAAAGATCTCGTCGGCAGTACCAACCGCCAGGTTCGCAGTTTCCAACAGTCCACCGATACTTTGAGCGCGAGTCCACACAATGCGCGAATGACCATCGGCCAGCACCTGCACCGGGCGCGCCCGATGCACCGCCACCTGAGCCTTTGTTCCCCAAACGCCTTCGATCTCCAACGCATCTTCAGGACGCAACACATAGCCAAGTGTGCGGAGTAACGCCTCGGGCGATGAGGCGTGCGTGGTCAGCTCGACCTTCTGTCCGTCGATCTCAACAAGAACCGGAAATGCTGTCGTCTTCCAACGCCACAACCCCATTAGCGCCACAGCCAAAAAAATCACGCCCAGAAGCAGAGCCAGAGCCTGGCGCCGGACAGATGGAGTCGAGGTGGAGGAGGCGGGAAAAATCTCGGTGATTTGCACAGTTCTGAAAATAATTTTGGTGACGCTTGCAAAAAAGTTACGAGGAGCATGGCGGTCGAATCGGCAACGGAGGTGGAACGTGAGGATGTTACGCATGGCCGATTCATGGTTCACGGGCCGTAGTCGCCCGCTCCAGGTAGCGCATTCCATGTCCAGCGGCATGGACGTGGGCAGGCTCATAATTTCAGTAGATCACGATTTGCCATGATGCGCAGAGCCGGATCCGTGATCCGGCGGTGATTCGAGCGTCAAACCCGCCGGATTGCGAATCCGGCGGGACACAGACTCTCGCAATCATGATCTACTGAATTTACCAGTTCAGAAAATAAATCAACGGAGGAAGGACCGGATTCAGCAGCGGAACCACATGAATTATATCCTCCATCCTCGGCATTATACTCGTCAGCACTTTACTCTTGCAACAACCAACATCCATAATTTTAAAATGGGTAACCGCTCACCAATTGCATCCTCACGGCGTCTTTAGAATTTTTTGGGGGGCAGGCCATCGATGTGTGAATCTCTTGAAATCCAGTTATTTCATCCCAACGCATTGTGTGGGGTAACGAGTTTTTATGTTAGAATTTAGCATGATGAAAAACTCAGACCGCCGAATACAACGCACCCGAGAACGCTTGCAGCAAGCCCTCATCGAGTTGATCTTGGAAAAAGGTTATGACGCGATTACCATTCGCGACATCACCGAGCAAGCCAACGTGGGATATGCGACGTTCTTTCGCCACTATGACAGTAAAGATGCGCTTCTGGCCGACGCGTTCGATCAATCAGTGTCGGTGTTGCAATCTCTTCTACTTTCATTGGGAGAATCCTCACCCGAAGAAGAAGGGCGACTGATTTTTGAGCATATCCAGGCCAATCATGATCTGTACAGCGTGTTCTTGAAAGGAGAGGGCACGCAAACATTGATCGATCATGTCGTACGCGAGGCGGTAAAAGAGTTGGTAATGCGCTATGCTCGTTATACGCCATCGATTCCGGCGGCCATTTTGGCGAATCATGTGGTGGCGTCGATTATTGCGCTTATCAAGTGGTGGTTACGCAACGACATGCCCTTTCCGCCCGAGCAGATGGGTATTTTTTATGCAGACCTGATTGTGCATCCGATCGAGAATCTCGTATCTCCTTCGTTTGGGCGTCAGCATTCTGAAACGCATGACGATGACGCGCCCAAAGGAGCATGACGCGAAAAATGGGCGCTATGATTCTTATTTTGGGAGGTGCGCGTAGCGGAAAAAGCTCATTGGCGGAGGAGGTGGCTCGCCGTTTGGGAGAAGATGCGGTGCTTTATGTAGCCACAGCAGAAGCCAAAGATGAAGAAATGGAGGAGCGCATCCAAAGGCACCGGTTGCAGCGTCCGCGCGCCTGGCGCACGTTGGAACAGCCCTTTGGCGTGGCTGCAGCTGTGAATGAATCGCTGGCAGGGGCCCGCATCGTGTTGTTGGATTGCATGACTCTGTTGGTTTCAAACATCATCTTACGGGCTGGCGAAGAAGACATTGGGGCAGAGAAAATGGTTATGGCAGAAATCGAGGCCATGATCTCCGCAGCGCAGACAACACCTGCGACCTGGATCGTCGTCTCCAACGAAGTTGGCATGGGCCTGGTGCCCTCCTATCCTCTCGGGCGTATTTATCGAGATGCACTGGGGCGGGCCAACCAACGTTTGGCCCAGGCTGCAGATCATGTCTGGTTTTTGATCGCGGGCTTGCCAATGACTTTGAAAGGTCAGTCTCCTCAGCAATTAACCTTGATTGAAAATAGAACCTCACCACAAAACTATGGAGTACACGGAGAAATCTGATAGGTTCAATGAGTAACGTCGTCCCAATTTCTGCTTTTTTCCTTTTCGTGGCCTCTAAGGACCTCGGTTTGTGAGCTGATCATTTTTCATAACGAAGGTGCACCGAAATTGACGAGGGCGGCGATGTTATTTCGCCACTATTCATCCTTCATGCGCTTCGTGATGCTCGATACCCGTGACGTCATTCCCATATTCAGGTTATCATTTCCCATGTTTTCCAATTCCCCATCATTTCGAATGCAATCTGCATCATGATCCTCGTCAGTCTCATCGTCATTCTTGTTTCGATTTATTTATTATCCATTATCACCGATGAATATTTTATTATTAGCCTGGATGCGATCTCGAAGAGATTGAAGTTGCCGCACAACGTAGCTGGCGCCTCGCTTATGGCAATGGGATCGTCTGCGCCAGAATTGGCCATTGCTATTTTTGCATTATTCGCTGCCAGTGGGACGCATAGCGATGTGGGCATTGGCACGATTGTCGGATCGGCCATCTTCAACATTTTGGTAATCACAGGCGTCTCGGCGGTGACCAGTCCGGCCCATATTTCCTGGAAGGTGATTACGCGTGACATTCTCATGTACGCCGTAGGCGTAATTTTATTGTTGTTCACCATCAGAGATGGACGAGTGACGATCATCGAAGCGGGCGTTTATCTTGCGGCATACGCCTTTTATTTGCTGGTGCTCTACAAGTGGAATGATTATGTGCATGACACCGATGTGGTGGGCCTGGTGGAAGAAGAGATATCATCGGAGCGGTGTTGTGGCGATGCCTATCATCGAGCGACAGCTGCAATTAGCAATGGCATCGGCCACCTAACGGGCAATGCCCGAGACAACGATCTGCGAGCCTTTTTTGTTTCTATCGCGCTGGTGGCTGTCATCAGCTATGCGCTGGCTGAATCGGCAGTACTCTTTGCCGAAGCAATTCATGTGCCAGCTGTTGTCGTAGCGTTGACCGTGTTGGCGGCTGGCACTTCAGTGCCCGATATGTTCGCTTCGATTGCGGTCGCCAAACAAGGGCGCGGCGATATGTCCATCGCCAACGCCATCGGCTCCAACATCTTCGATATCCTTGTCGGATTAGGACTGCCCTGGATACTGGCAATGACAATGTCCACCAACGTGATTCAGGTCGACACCGCCGGATTGATGACTTCGGCGATGCTTCTTTTTGGCACCGTCGTTCTCCTCTTTGTTTTTTTGCTTACCCAACTCAAACTTTCGCGTTGGGAGGGTTGGGCGTTACTGGCTCTGTATAGCGCGTATGTGGCCTACGTCTGGTGGGGAAGCCTCTGATCGATGTAGGAGATTTGCCACTTTCGAAGTATGGGAGCTAAGGAGTTTACCCAACGTGGGTCATGGCCTGATCTAAATCGGCAATCAAATCTTCGACATTCTCAATGCCCACCGAGAGCCGCACCAGACCATCGGTGATTCCCACTTGGCAACGCTCTTCGGGAGGCACGCCCGCGTGGGTCATGCTCGCAGGATGTTCGATAAGGGTATCCACGTTGCCCAAACTCACGGCTAGAGTGGCCAATTGGATATGATTCATGACAGCCACGCCCGCCTCGAATCCACCTTTGAGCTCAAAGGAAATCATGCCGCCAAAGCCGTTGAACATCTGCCTCGCGGCGATATGATGTCCAGGATGACTTTCCAGGCCGGGATAATGCACCTGACTCACCAGAGGATGCTCGTCCAACCAGTTGGCGATGATCATTGCGTTCTCTGCGTGTCGCTGCATCCGTATCTCAAACGTTTTGAGTCCTAAATTGGCCAACCAGGCATCGAAGGGGCTGACTGCAGGCCCCATGACCCGGGCCATCAATCCGACGCCATCCTGGCCCGAATTCATATAATCCACATGAGGACTGATGATGGCTCCACCAATGACAACGCCATGACCGCTAAGATATTTGGTGGTAGAATGCACCACCACATCGCAGCCTAGTGTGAGCGGACGCTGATGGTAGGGGGTCGCAAAAGTGTTATCCACCATAACCCAAGCGGCGTACGTATGGGCCGCCTCGGCCACGCTTGTCAGATCGATCATCGAAAGGGTAGGATTGGCGGGCGTCTCGACATAGGCCAACACAGCATCAGGATGGCGCTCGAATGCCTTTTCCCAATTTTGTGCATTCCCGGCATCCACCCAAACCACGTCGATGCCGATTCGAGGGGCGACTTCGTTGAAAAACCGATAGGCGTTGCCATAGAGTTCTCGTTGAACGATCACACTTTCGCCCGCTTTTACCCGAGCCATCACCGCAGCGCTGATGGCAGCCATGCCCGAACTCATGACGCGTCCTGCTACGATCTCATCTGGATGACGGTCCTGATTGTTACGAATTAAGTCTAGGCCCTCCAGAAATGCATACTTCTTCGCTAACTGCTCGACGTTGGGGTTGCCTGCCCGGGAGTAGATGTAACCGGGCTGTTCACCTGCAAAGATCGAAGCGCCCGTTTCTACATCAGGAAAACCAAAGGTTGACGTTTGAAAAATGGGCGAGACGTGAGCGTGGTGGGAATTATCCCCTTCCTGATAATGATTGACGATCGTGCCAATGCCATAATTTTTTAAACGCTTGAGCATCATACATTCCTTTGTGAATGGTTATGGGATAGGCGTCTTCATCAGGGAACGGTTTGGCGCACCAAAAGATGCGCTTCAGAATCGAACGCCGACATGACGCAATGGGCGGCATGCTCTGAGGTTGAAACGAAAATATCACACATCAAGGTATTATAACGCAAGCCTCACAATATAGCAGAGCCCCCCCGGTTCTCGCCTTCCCGGAGGGACTCCTTTTGATGAGGCAGGCCCCTCACGCCTCACCTTTCGCCCTCGACGCTCTCGCCAACGCCGGGAGCTTCCATCCTTCCCAACTCTTGATGAAGATATGAGTCACAACACCATCTGTATTCATTGATATCATACATGAATTTGGTCCCGGAATCCTGTCACAAACACCCCGCGAAACTGACATCCGGGTGTCGGAAATGTCAGACGTGACGAACCAAACCAAAAATGGAGCATTGCCACGCTTTGCGCCACGCTCCAAGCCTTTTCAATGGCGTTGGTGCGGCGCTATCCGCCATGGGCTTTCTACGCATGGCCCGGCTCTGTGGGAAACCAGGTATGGATAACACCGTTGGCCGCCCACGCCAGATCGATTTACGCGATGTTCCTCGGTACTCGCGGAGAATCGCCAGCGTCGTCACCCACTCAGGTCGACGATTCCCAAAAACGATCCCACACCTTCCTGGCGACCTCACGGCTACGCTTGTAAATCCGTTCTGCATCCAGATGCGGAATGAGACCATGACGCATTAGGATACGTCCCCCCACGATGGTTGTATCGACATGACGGCCATCGAAACCAAAAATGATGTGCCAGGGGAAGTTATCGATGTTTAGTGGGGTGGGAGGATCGTAATTTACCAGGATGATATCGGCCGCAGCGCCTGGCTCTAACTGCCCAAATTTTTGGGCAAAGAACTGTTGCGCCAACGCAGCATTGTTCCCCATGACCATATCCAACAGCTGATCCGCGGGTAAAACTCGAGGATCATTGCGGGCCGATTTATGAAGCAGATATGCTACCCGCATTTCTGTAAACACGTCGTTGGAGAATCCATCATTGCCCAATACGACCTTCATGTGACCGCGCATCATGGTGGAGATATCTGCCACGCCTACGCCGTTATTCATATTTGAGCGGGGCTGATGACTGACCCATGTTTCGGAAGCGCTCAGCGCCGCCATTTCCCAGGCATCGATATCAATGGCATGAGCCACGATGGTGTTGGGTCCTAGAATGCCACGTTGGGCCAAACGATCTATGGTTGGAACGCCATAGATTGCCAGCGAGTGCTCTCGATCGGCGGGACCTTCGGCAGCATGAATATGAAATCCCTTGTGCCCAATGGCTTCCGCCTCAGCCACACAACGATTTAACGTTTCATCGCTCAGGGTAAGAGCGGCATGCAAGCCAAAGGTGGCGGCAATGCGAGGATGAGCCATATCGCGCATTTTCTTGATGAAGCGCACATTTTCACGAATGCCCGCCAGAGCCACGTCGGGGCCATCCCGATCGCTGACTTCATAACATAACACCGCCCGTATTCCTGTTTCTTCGACCACCTCGGCAATGACATCCAAAGAGCCATCGATGAAACGATTGCTGGCATGATGATCGATAAGGGTGGTGGCACCGTAGCGGATGGCGTCGAGAATGGGGGTCAACGCGGCGTAGCGCACACTTTCTTCATCCAATGCCCGATCCAGCGGCCACCATAATCGCTGTAATATCTCAGGAAAATCTTTCATTGGCGGACCAGGAATGTACATGCCGCGAGCAAAGGCGCCGTAAAAGTGGGTATGTGCGACAATCATTCCCGGCATCACCAGCATTCCTTTGGCATCCAGGCGTTCTTCTTGCGGATATTTTGCTTCCAGGATGTGACTAAAGTCGACTTCAACAATACGATCGTCCTGGATTAGAACTGCGCCGTTTTCGATGAGGCGATGATCGTTTCCGAAGGTGAGTACGCGTCCGTTGGTGATTAGCATGGAATTCGCAGAAAGAGAGGTGAGAGAAGCGGATGGAGGAACAAAGTCAGGTGTGAAAATGAGGAAATTATTTCTCTCAGCGACCATTGAAGCCGCCAACAACACCGTACCCGAGCTGTAACACTTTACGAGTAAAGGCGCGCTCCCGCGAGCTGGGGATAAGCAAGGTGCGATCGTCCAGCAGGCGACAATAGCGACGCAATTCTGGATCTTCAAGGATAGCATTCCGCACTTCTGGACGTCGCACCTGGATCGTAATCATGGTGCGTCCTTTACGCAAGGCCGTGCTATCTGCTTCGACTTGCTCCAGCCAATCTTCTACCACAGGAGAAAGCGGGCCATCATGGCGGGCCAATAGTAATTCTTTGCGTTCCTTTAAGGTGTTTTCGTTTTGCTGAGCCTGCAACCAGGCAGCTTTGTCGAGACGAAAAACGCCATCTTCATCTGGCGAGCCCAGCAAAGGCAGTATTTGCCGCTGATAGGGCAGTAGCTCCTCTTTCACAGGGCGAAATGCAAAGGATTCGTCGATGATAAAGAAGCGTTCAGTGCAGACGCGTGGGATATGGTAGCGGCGGCTATGGCCAAAGAGATAGGCGCCCAATTCGTTGATGCGGAAATAGGTGAGCCCATCATAACGAGAATAGGGCTGAGCCGGACGTTGCCAGCTTTCGGTGGGAGCATCGAGGAATGGAGGTGCATGTTGCGGTTCGGTGTAGGCCAACTCCAATGCGCCTAAGCTCCCCAACATTTCAAAAAGAATCACCAACGTATAGACGCCTTGCACTGCCCGCCAGGGGTCTTTCAACTCCTCGATGCTCATCTTGCGACCATTCAGATCGTCGATGGCGTCAAGTTCGGAGTCCACCTCAAAATCATGCTGCCAGAGTTTGAGCGCCGTAAAGAAGTCATCGACGCTCAACCAGGCGTCTTTGGGCGCCCAAGAAAGCGTTTCGATGATGCTATCTCTTCGATCTTTGGCGGGCGTTCGGTTTTCTCCCGGCTTGGCCGCATTGCGCAAATGATCGATGCGATCGATCTCGTCATAAAGATCAGTGTTGATCCAATTTTCTAATGCGTCGAGGAGGATATCTGAGCTGGGGCGGATCAGCCACTCCCAACCAACAGGGGAGAGTTGCAGCGTGGTGTTGTAGCCGGAACGGGCGCCAAGTTTTATCAAACCGCTTCCTAACGCAAATCGAATAAGCCCAATGGGTTTGATGGCGTCGTAAGGATCTTTGATGTCTTCTGGTTTGATGAAATCTCCCAGAACCAGGTTTTCCAACACTAATTGCACACTCTCATAGGTGGGTAACATGCGATCATTGACCTGCAACCCGCCCTGAGCCGCCAACGCCAGCACCGTTGTCAGGTCTTGCAGGCCTATTTCGGGCCCGGGGCTGCGCTCAAAACCGATGGATTCATAACGAGGCGGGGGTTCGGGATGTACCGGCATCTCCCACTTTTCTGGTTGCGGAGCCACCACCCGCAATAGAGGATAAAGCTCAGGCAGTATTTTCTGTTCTTCGTCCAGAAAGAGGTCCAGTTCGGTGGGGATGTAGCCGCTCCAATAGCGTTGCGGCGCAGGCGGAGCCTGTCCGTAGCGCAATTGCACCAAATCGGGCCGGTAGATGCCATCGGTGGTATGGACGGTAACGCTTAACGTTTTACGCGTGATCGGAGAAAGCTTATCCCACAATTCACGTAAGGCGGATTTACTTTGCAAACGTTGGATCAAATAGAAGATCGCTTCGTCCCGGCGAACTTCGCCAGGATTTGGATGCCCCACCATGCTCAGTAAAGAGCGCAAGGCGCTGACATCGAAACGAGTGAAGTGACGAAACAGTTCGTCTTGAATGGCTTTAAGTGCACTTTCAGTCATGATGTTTTTCCGAACTCTCGTAAGCCCAAGAGATGGTCTTTTCGGTAATGGTGTCGTAGATCGGTTTTAGCAGTGAATAGATGTCGATATCTGTAAAAGAGGGTTTCCCTAATCGCTTAAAATGAGGTAGGGGTAGGGGAGGTTTGGCAATGTTAAATGTGATGTTATTCAGTTCATGCCCAATTTCCCAAAAATGATCGAGCTGTTGTGTGAGGGGAGGGTCTTTGAACAAAGAGACGACGCTATGCTCAATTTCAGGACGGGCAACAGTGCGATGCGAACGCAAAGCATCCATCAGCTCATCTTTTGAGCGACCGCGAAAATAGAACAGTAGGAATGGGTCTTTTTCAAATCGTTCCGCCAAATAGTAATAAACGCCTGCAATATGTTTACAGGGAACTTCCCAATCGGGACAGGTGCACTGAGCTTCTAATTTCTCGGCGGAAGGAAAGAGTGGCGCATCCACATCGGCGAAGACTTGCATCACCTCTGGTGGAATTTCTCCGCTGAGCAACCGGGCGCTATAAATTGCTTGGCTGGCGAGTTTGTCGATAATTTTATTCCAACTATCATCATCCAAAGGGGGAAAATGAATTTCAACATCAAACACTTTACGGCCATCTTTAACCTGAGCGTCGATTTCCCCGGGCCGGACATCCAAATTCTTTATAAGCCCTGCGCGCGCGAAACGTTTTCCTCGACGCATCCGCCCGGGATGCGAAAAGGCAAGAAGGGCATCGAGCCAGGCTTCTGACCAGGAAGTGTATGTCATAATCGAGAAAAGGGATGGTTAGAGGAGTTGATCTTTATGCAGAGAAATGAGCTCGACCAATTCATCATCCGATAGCGCCGCCAGCCAGCTTTCATCGGAACCAATGATGGATTCCGCCAATTGTTTTTTGCGTTCCAACATCTCCTGGATGTTTTCTTCCAGAGTGCCTGCGGTAACGAATTTGTGAATCTGCACATTGCGCGTTTGGCCGATGCGGAAGATACGGTCTGCAGCCTGTTTTTCCACAGCAGGATTCCACCATCGATCGTAGTGGAAGACGTGATTTGCGGCAGTCAAATTCAGGCCCAAGCCGCCAGCCTTGAGGGTGAGAATAAAGATGGGCGGCGCATGTGCATCTTCCTGGAAAAGGTTGACGATCTCTTGTCGCTTGCTGCCGGGCACGCCTCCATGCAAATAAAGCACAGGCGTTTCTAAGACATCCCGGATATGCTCTCTGAGTAGATAGCCCATTTCGGCAAACTGCGTGAAGATGAGTGCTTTATCTCCCACCTCAAGCACCTCTTCCAGCATGGCCGTCAGCCGATCCAACTTGCCACTGCGCCCAATTAGGGGTTCATCCGGGATAGTATTCGGGCCGATTTTATAAAGATATTGAACAGGGTGGTTGAGGATTTGTTTGAGTTTGATGAGTAAATTGAAAACATGGATACGACGCGCTCTGCCGGTGGCATCGGCAATACGCGGGAGCGACGATTCAACGACCTGTTGATACAATGCTATTTGCTCATCAGTGAGCGTGCAATACACATCCATTTCCAGGCGCTCAGGTAGATCCTGGATGACGGCGGGATCGGTCTTGAGGCGTCGCAGGATAAACGGGCGCACCATGCGTTGCAAGCGTTTCACGGCCACGCGATCCTGGTAATTTTCGATGGGCAGCGCGAATTCCTTGCGGAATTTTGCCCGACTCCCCAGGTAACCGTGATTGGTGAAGTTGAAGATAGACCAGAGTTCCGCCAGTCGATTTTCGATGGGGGTGCCTGTCAACGCAAAGCGATAATCGGCGTGAAGTTGGTTGACCGCACGGGTGACCAATGCATCAGGATTCTTGATCATCTGCGCTTCGTCTAGGATGACGCCGAACCATTTCTGCTCTTGCAAAAATGCGATATCACGGCGGGCCAATGCATAGCTGGTGAGCACGATGTCTTGATGAGAGATGGATTCATGAAATGCACTGTCGCGAACGCGCTCTGGCCCATAGTGGGTGTATACGCGCAAGGATGGTGCAAAACGATGTATTTCTCGACGCCAGTTGCCGAGCAGCGAAGTAGGACACACCAGTAGGGTGGGCCCGGGAAGACTGCCTTGCTCTGCTTTTTCATGAAGCAAAAAGGCAATCGCCTGGACAGATTTCCCCAGCCCCATATCGTCGGCCAAAATCGCGCCCAGACCCCGATGGTAGTGTTCGCGCAACCAGGCCGCGCCATAACGCTGATAGGGACGTAACTCACCATATAGGCCCGGCGGCTGCAGCGCTTTCTGTAGCAGATCATCGCCCGCACTCAGACGACGCAACAGCTCGGGCAGCCACCCCTCCAATAGCAATTGGTGTACAGGCAATCCCGAGATCATCGTATGCTCATCGATGGAAAGCGCCACGCGAATACCATGAAGCAATGATAGAGAGCCAGAGAAGGAGTGCCGTTCCCAAAAACGTTGCGCCGCTTCGATTTGTTCAGGATCCAAACGCAGCCAGCGACCATTCTTTTGCACCAAAGGCGAGCGCAAAGCTACAAGATTACCAAAGGCTTCTTTGGTGAGGGTGGTATCTCCCAACACCATATCCCACTGATAGGCGATAGGCTTTTCAGGCACATCGGCAGTAAGGACCACGTCGATGGGATCGGGGGTAAGGGGATGCAGGTGTAGCATCAATCCCAAACGGGCGCCTGCCTGCTCCCACCAGGAAGGCATCAAAATATGAAAGCCGCTTTGCTGCAGGAGCGGAACGGCTTCTCGTAAGAACGTGTACACCTCTTGGGTGGTCAATTCGACGGCAACAGGAGCAGCGGTGCGCAGACTTTTTTCGATGGGAGGGAAGATATTGGCCGCCAATCCCAGCCCTTTCAATAGCTCTTCCTGGGGATAATCAAAACGTAATCCCTGGCTGACCAGAATCTCTTCCTGAGTCTGCCAGACCTCCGCAGCAGGAACCAAAACATCGGGGTTGGAACGAGATTGCAGGTAATAGCTCAATCGCCATCCTGCCGCAGGCACATGCCACACACCATCGCCTGCGGAGGGCGGAGGAGGCTCCAATCGCAGTGCAATGGTGAATTGAGTGCTCCCCGCTGGCAAGAGGTTGCGCTGCCAATCCTCCACCTGAGACACCAAAAGCTGTAACTGCCCGCCCGGCTTGGGAATGATCCCGCTGGGATGCACCAGAGCCTTCAACCATTCGGCAACGCCGTTGCCATTGTGCAGATAAGCAATGCGATGCGGGGCCTCAGCCCCCCATGTGCGGGCAAAATGGTCCACCACCTGGGCGATGAAGGTTTGCAAAAGCGCTATCGAAGAGGAAGAATCAACATCTGTGCGTTCCGCCCGGCAAACAGCAGGCATAGAAGCAGCCAAGCCATGAATTTTCTCCTTAATCACCGGAGATTCAAAGACAGGCCGCCATTGGGCCATGATGTAATCTTCTCGCTGCACAAGCGAAGGAACATAATGTTGCTGACTGAGAATCTCCAGGGCCAGAATCAGCGCTTTTCGCCAATAGGTGAACTCATCCCCCAAGATCAAATGGTTGGGGCAATCGCATACGCTGGTGCGACGAAGAATATCAAGGATGCTGGCAAAGGGCGCCCGCGTTCCCTGGATGATCCAGGGCTCCAGCCGCACATCTCTCAAATCCAACTCCCAGCTATGAGGCAATTGTGGCGATGGCAAAGGGCCAGTACGCGTGGAAGGCAGTTGTAGGATAAATTTTTCCGCCCCTTGGGTAATCAGGTTGGGATCAAATCGCTGCAACTGATGACGAATAAGGGCTTGATCTTCGAGCGCAAAAGGATGAGGACGTGGTTTGGGCTTTAGCGCCCGACGCCCCCGGCGAGGTCTAAGCGGCGAGCCGCTGGCATCCTCGGCCCAAACCAGAAAGCGCGCGCCATCGTCTGCATTTTCAATAATCCCCCAATGCAGATGAAGGACAAGATGTGGGACGTCTTCAACGCGCGAGTTTTGAACCGTCCCAAATGGCGCGATATTCACAAGCAGAAATAACAAAGAACAACTGCCAATTATATTCAGGCAGTGGCGAGAAAAGCGTGATCATACAAGTGCGCAAAGCGCGAAGAGGCTACTCGGCCCAAACAAATATAAATGAATTGAACTCCTTCACCAATAGCATTGCCGAACGGATTCTTGCAAATGCCATTACCAAGCACTTATTATGCACCATTGATAGGGTTTTGGCAAGTTTACAGGTCAGCCAGGGGTGCGTTTTAAAGTTGAGACGTTACTACTAAGGTAGCCCGGCTAGAAACCACGAAGACACGAAGCCACAAAGGCACGAAGAAAAGAAAAAGCTTTGAAATTCTTGGTGTTCTTAGTGTCTTTGTGCCTTTGTGGTGATTGAAGTCAGGTACGTTAGTAGT
>CAZYSY010000188.1:0-9093 GCA_964650295.1 uncultured Caldilineales bacterium
GATGAGCCCGGTGCGCGCGCCTTTGTGCTCCAGCACCGCGTTGGTGGCCACGGTCGTGCCGTGCGCGACCACGGCCTGGGGCGGGATGGCCAGCGCGCGCATGCCTTCCAGAAAGGCGCTGGCGGGATCGTCGCGGGTGGAAAGGAGTTTGTAAATGTGGATGCGATCATCGGCGATGTAAACCAGATCGGTAAATGTGCCGCCGATATCGACGCCTAGCATGGTCATGGGACGATGAAGTTAGGGAGGGAGCCGAGGTAACGACGTCATCTTCGTGGTGAACCGCACAGTCTCAAACACGGACCATAAGACGAAAGGACGAACATAGACGATCGATACCCAATGAGCAACTTTTCTGGCGCATCAACGGGCTTATCAATTATCTTTCGCTGAACAAGCCGATGAACATGGACGAAAAGTGAGCAAAGTAGACGAAATCAGCATCTTTAGTAGATCACGATTTGCCATGATGCGCAGAGCCGGATCTGTGATCCGGCGGTGATTCGAGCGTCAAACCCGCCAGATTACGAATCCGGCAGGACACATACTCTCGCAATCGTGATCTACTGATCTTTCTTCGTTCGTATTTGTCATGTCATCCCTTTGTCTATTTGTGGGACAGCAGATCAAAGCAGCAAAGCCCGCTCTTTCGAGCAAAGCTGTGCGTAACGTCTGTTATTGATTCGGTCGTAGTATGAATTGTACTGGCATCATCGGGAGTGAATGATGGTATTCGGGCTTTTCTTTTGCATTTCGGCGGAATGGCGTTGGCGTGATGAGGGATGGTGCCTTTTTGTTTTGCCAGCACCGTAGCCCCAACGCATAGCCAGCCACAGCCCGATGAATGCTACTGAAGTCATGACCAGCACCATAAGGTTCGCCTGGCGGTATTGGCGATTCTGCACAGCATCATAGATGGCCATTGACATGGTTTGGGTGCGGCTTGGGATATTGCCCGCGACCATCAGTGTGGCGCCGAATTCGCCCAGCGCCCGGGCTGATGCCAGCACCAATCCAGCCAGGATGCCGCGACGTGCAAGGGGGAGCGTAACATGACGCAATAGCTGCCATTCGCTGGCGCCACTGAGCCTGGCAGCGTTTTCAACTTCCGGGTCGATCTCATAGATCGCGCTGCGAGCCGTCATCACCATCAAAGGCAATCCTACAATGACGGCGGTAATGACGGCTGCTGGCCAGGTGAACAGAAGTTCTAGATGTAAAAAGCGCACGATTGGCCCGTTTCGCCCCAAAAACACGAGCAAATAATAGCCTAGTACACTGGGAGGTAGGATGAGTGGCAGAGCGATGAGCAATTCCAGTAGCATTTTTCCGGCAAAGTCTCGACGGGCCAGTAGCACAGCAAGAGCCAGGCCAATCACTGCAATGATGATGGTGGCAATGAGTGTGATTTGCAAAGAAAGCTGCAGGGCGTCCCAATTCATGGCTCGGCAACCTCGTTGGGCGGCAAGATATAACCATGGCTTGTAAGAGTTTCTTGGGCTTTTGGGCTGGTGAGAAGCTCGATGAATCGTTGGGCCAACGCCTGGTTGGGTGTTTTTGTTGTGATGGCTGCAGTTTGTTCCAGAGGGGGATAGAGTGAGTCGGGGATTTCCATCCAATGCCCCGACGCTTTTGATGCGATAAACGAAAAAGGGATAATCGCTACATCGACGTTGCCTGTGACGGCATAGTGATAACATTGAGAGACATCCTCTCCGAAGATGAGTTTATCGGTCAGGGAGTCCCATACTCCCGCTGCGATCAATGCGTCTTTCATCGCCATGCCGTAGGGGGCGTGATTAGGGTTTGCCAACGCAATGCTCTTGATTTCGGGACGTTGGAGGTCTGCTAGTGTTTCCAAAGGGAGATCGATGGTGGGCGCCCAGAGCACGAGACGACCGTGGGCAAAGATGCGTTTGCTGTCAGGTTTCAATCTCCCTATCGTAATGAGTTCATCGATATAGCTGACGTTCGCTGAAAGAAACACATCGACAGGCGCCCCTTGCTCGATCTGCTGTGCCAATTTACCGCTTGCCCCATAATTGTAAGCAATTGATGCGTCAATTTCTTTCTCGATATATGGCGTCATCTCTTCGAGTGCTGGCTGCAGATTGGCGGCAACCGAAATCACTAAATTCTCCGTTTGGTTGACGCTACAGGAAACGGTCATCAATGTCAACCATCCCAACGAAACGATGAACGCCGCTGTGGTGGTTCTAAGAAGATTCATAGTCCCATCCAATCAACTTTCGATTCCCCACCCATCGGTCACCATCCAGACATCCTGTGTGCTTTTGTCTGCCGTGAATGCATTGGATTAGCTGATGCTTTCTGGCATCGCCAGAATTAGGTTCGCACAGGACGCGGTTTATCGTAGAGGGTAAGATGTAGTCTGTCATTGCTATTTATCCTTTCCAAGTCGGCGGTTGCTGGCGTCGACCGCCTCGGGAGGCCGCAGCGTTTCCACAGCGACCCTACACACACCTGGTGATGCGCGCCTCGTCGGACGAGGTCGGCCCACTGCCCCTGGCGTGATAGCTTTAGGTCAGTGGGCTCGGATTTTAGCTACAGTGTCGGGGGTAATTATACTCGAGATCGGTGTTGCTGGGAAGTTGTTTGCCATCAGGGGAAGCGTTTCAAACTGGGGGCGTTTTTTTGCTTCCTGGCGATTCAAGTCGTGTATACCTGCACTGCGGAGCGGTTAGCGTCTTGCCAGCCAGGATGCGCATTGAATATTCTGTTGTGGTCATGTTCGAGGTTGTTTGCTGCTCTGGGCCTCACAGCGTATAATGGCCTGGTTCCTGCTCATGCCTGAACGAATTCTTGCCATCAAACTTGCTGATCTTGGCGATGTGCTTAACATCACCCCAGCGCTACGCGCGTTGCGGCAGACATTTCCTAATGCTCGCCTGGATGCCTTGGTCAACCCTCATACGGCGATGATTTTGCAAAATTCCGGGCTTGTGGACCAGGTTATTTTGTTTCCCAAAATGCAATTCGATGGGTTGGCGGCATTTAAGCCGAGCGTATGGCTTCCCCTGGCCCGCTATTTGTGGGCTCTTAGAGATCAGCGTTATGATACTGTGTTCCTTTTTCATCACCTCACCACGCGCATGGGGAGGGCCAGGCAACGGGCGTTGGTTAGCGCCACCGCAGCCAAAACCGTGGTGGGGCTGGATAATGGGCATGGCGGTTGGATCACACATCCGGTGGTGGATCAAGGTTTTGGAGCCATGCGCGAGGTGGAGTATTGGTTGGCTTTGGCGCGGGCGATTGGCGCCAGCGCCACAGACCTCAGTTTGCATCTTCCTTTGAATTCCGAAGAACAGGATCGTGCAGACGCTTTGTTATCTGAGTCGGGTTTGTCCCATCGTCCCTTCGTCGTTATGCACCCCGGCTCTGGCGGCTATTCCCTGGCTCGTAGGTGGGATCCACACAAGTTTGCGGCCCTAGCTGCGGCATTATACCGTCGCCACGGTTTGCCTTCGGTGTTGGTGGGCGCCGCTAATGATGATGTGGACGCTGTGCTGGCTGCGGGCGATAGCCCACTCATCGATCTTAGCGGGCGCACAACATTTCGTGAGTTGGCTGGGGTGATTCGACGGGCGAAGGTGTTTGTGGGGGCGGATAGTGGCGTCATGCACTTGGCCGCAGCCGCGCGTACGCCTGTGGTGGCCATCTTTGGGCCCACCAATCATCGGGCCTGGGCGCCGTGGACGCCCTACAGCCCCAGTCGGGTGGTGCGGCTGGATCTTCCGTGTTCCCCCTGTGCGTATGTCGGACATCGCGTGGGGCAGCGGGAGGGTTGCGCCACGCGCACTTGTCTGGCCGATCTCACCGTCGATCAGGTGCAAGATATGGTCGAGGACTTACTGGGTTCTTGTTGGTGAGATTTTAGTCCACGGTGTTAAACAAAATCGTTGTTTCTTTATTATGCAGCTTGGCCTCTTAGCGATCTTGCATCAATCGGTGTGGTTGGTTATGCTGGCGCTTGCATTATTGCCAGGCGTAAGGCATTGAGTGGACGCAGGTTTTTTGTTCCCAGACCCAACCCGCGTGCCAGCAGTCGGCCCTCCGGCAAGTTCTGGCGACATGTCCAGATGGGGTGCAAGGCGGCGAGAATCGCTGCACCGGTCGGAGTCAGCAGTTCCATGTCCACCGGCCCAGCCACGTGTGGGATATGATGGCGCTTGAGGATGGCTGCAGTGGCGGGCGCGGGCGCTGGCAGCACGCCATGACTAAAAGAAATGTTGCCGCCGCCCACGGCCACAGGCGTTAGACAGGCCACCTGATTCAAATCCACGCCCAGATGTTGCAAGCCAGCGGCTGCGCCCATGATATCTAGCAATATATCTTGAGCCTCGTGTAACACCGCTTCCTCCCCGGTATGATTATGGGGAATGCCTTTTTTATGCAACTCCAAATGATCGCCATCGGCTAACCAGCCATCGTTGCCCACGCCTGTCTGGTCTAGGGTGCGCACATGTGGCTTGATGTCGATAATGGGCGTGCCATCGAACAAGTCCAGTGGGCCGGTGAGCAGGCGGTTGCCTTTCACGCCTCGCACTTTGGTTAAGGTGAGACCAATGGGATTTGGACGATTGGGGGAGCGGCTGGCGAAAAGCCCGACGTGTTTTAGTGCTCCTTTTGTAGTTTTCCAGGGTGGCGTTACTTGCAACGAGTAGCCAACACTGTGGTGTAGCCATGAGAAAAGTAATACATGAGAAAATGTCGTTATGTTTTCCAATCCGGCAACGAATTCTGGAAACATATCGACATAAAATTCACCTTTGGCCTGCGCTTGAGGCTGGTGGGGTGCATTGTGGCGATGCTGGTACGGCGTGTGGGCAATGCCAATAGCTTGCACGTTCATCTGTCCGTAGTCCAGCCTGCCGCTGCTGTGGGCGCTGCGTTCCGCTTTGATGAGGATTTCTAGGGCGCGACGGGCAAATGTTGCATATGGCTTCCGCAAGCCTTCGGCGCCAATGGCCTTGTCTAGCAAGCGGTGGGCGTTGGAAGCGGGCAGATGTGCGTCGTTGGCGGCCAAATCGATGGTCAAGCGCTGGCCCGGACCCTCGGGGGTCGATATGGTCTTGGTAACGATGTGGGCTGAGCCAATGAGATTGGCGGCGTTGGTCATGGCATTGGTGATCACATTCGCTGGAACGCCTAGCGAGATGAGCGCCGCCGAGAACATATCGCCAGCCATGCCCATGGCGGGATCAATAATGAAAGTTGTGCTCATAATGGAGAGGTTGTGATTTTGGTGAAGTATAGTAGAGTGACCAGAACGGTTTTCGTCCCACCCTGTTAGGTGAAGTGCATCGCAAAAACTATTTCTGGTTCGGTGCGCCATTTTTACGATTAACGCAAGATGCCATTATAATCTGAATCCAGAGAGAATCGTAATTTCAAAACACAACGCCAATCGAGCGAGTCATGACGTCAAAATTCCTTTTGCTACAGGCCCGACGCGCCCATGATCCCGCCAGATATGAGGAGCGCGTTTCGTTTGCAACGCGGCTCAATCTTCCTCTCGAAGCCATTGTTCCTCATGATCTGTTGCAAGGACCACCGTCCCTGCAACAGGTAAGGCAATACAAAGCGGTGCTCATTGGCGGGGCAGGCGAATTCGATGTTTCTAAGCGCAATCTTCCCCATTTTGAGGTCACCCTGCAGCGCCTGCGCGAGATGGTGGATCTGGGTGGCCCCATGTTTGCCTCATGTTTTGGTTTTCAGCTGTTGGTGCAGGCTCTAGGTGGCAACATCATCAACGATCCCGAACGGGTGGAGATTGGCACTTTTCAGGTGCACCTGACGCCTGCAGCACATGAGGATGAGCTGTTTCAAGTCTTGCCCGATGTTTTTTGGGCGCAATTAGGACACAAAGAGCGGGCGCAAACTATGCCTCCTGGGGTGGTCACCCTGGCTTATAGTGATAAAGTGGCTCATGAGGCTATGCGCATTCCGGGCAAACCGATCTGGGCCACCCAATTTCATCCAGAATTGGTGTTGGAAGATCATCTGGTGCGCTTTCGACGATATTTGAATATTTACGCCAAGCTTTTTACCGAAGAACAAATTGAGGAAATGCTCGCACAGTTCAGGCCCAGCCCAGAAACGGAGAAGCTTTTACCACGTTTTTTGGATATCATCGCCTGAGGTTTAGGAAGAAGTTTATCCAGGTTGTTGTGCTCTTGCCACTCCTCTGCGCTTCTGTTATGCTACAGAAGTCGACATCATAGATTCATCTATTCTACTGATACGTCGCAAACTTTTCATGGATGTAGAAAAGCCAACCCCCCATTGGTCGATCGAAACCAAACGCTGGGCCATTTTGGGCGTTGTGGTGATTTTGGGGGCGCTTATTTATTATGCCCGTTCTGCACTTTCCTGGTTGGTTATAGCGGCCCTGCTGGCTTATTTGCTGCAACCGCTGGTCAATTGGCTCGACGATCATGGTGTCCGCCGCACATTGGCGGGTATCATGGCATTGGGTGTGGCTATTGCTATTCTTTTTGTCATCCCGGCCATTCTTTTCCCACTCCTCATCAATCAGTTTTCGCAATTGTTCCGTGATGTTATCGATGCCAGTGTGAGGGGCCTGGAGTTGTTCAATATCTGGATGAAAGAATCTCAAATGATCAATGTGTGGGGGTTCAAGATTGACTTGAGCAGGGTCATTGAAGAGATATCGCGTCTGGTCAATGTAGGCGATAGTGGCATTTATGTGCCCACATCCGAAGATATCCTCCGCTATCTTCAACAGATGATTGCTGCTTCGGCAGGATTGATCAGTAGTCTATCGGGGTGGTTGACGTCACTGATTGCTCGTATTATTTCGCTTGCATTTTCCATATTTCTGCTGTTCTTCTATACCTTTTACATCACTGTCGATGGGCGTGAACTAAAACCATGGGCTAAGTCTCTGGTCAAACCGGAGTATTTGCCAGAAGTGAGTGAGTTAGGCGCCCGCATCAATTGGGTGTGGCATTCTTTCTTCCGGGGACAACTGATGCTCTCATTGGTTATTGGCGCGCTTACCTTTGTGGTGGGCCTTGCGATTGGACTTCCCAGCGCTTTGGCTCTTGCCATTATTGCTGGTGTGATGGAGGCGGTGCCCACTATTGGCCCGATTTTGGCAGCCGTCCCCGCTGTTATCCTGGCTGCAGCTCAGGGGTCATCTGTATTGCCTGTTGGCAACATCTCATTCGCCTTTATCACCATTATA
Source organism: uncultured Caldilineales bacterium (assembly GCA_964650295.1). GTDB lineage: Bacteria > Chloroflexota > Anaerolineae > J102 > J102 > M2005. The sequence continues at coordinate 7,232 of CAZYSY010000188.1, forward strand.
GCGTATTTCCTTATTCAGCAAATCGAGAATGCCGTGGTCGTGCCTCGTATCATGGGTAACGCCTTGAAGCTTCATCCCATGATTGTGCTGGTGGGGGTGGTGATTGGCGCCAGCTTTGCAGGAATTCTTGGTATTTTCCTCGCTGCTCCCACGCTGGCGACGCTAAAGGTGGCTTTGAACTATACCCATGCCAAGATCATCGATATCGACCCCTATCCCATATCCTTCGATGAAGAGTTGGAGAAGCTGGCCCTGAATCCTAGCGCTGGGGTGTTTAGTCGTGTCAACGTTTGGGTGCGGAAAAAACGAGTTTTGTTCCAAAAGAAGCGCTCTCACGACGCCGATGAAGAATAACGCGTAGCGTCCTTTTGGTTGTGTCGAAATGGGAGATCAAGGCCTGAGGACGCGCGGGTGGCGGGCGTACCAGGGCGTGTGGTGGTTGGTGACTGGCGCGTCAGCCGCCCGTTTGTGCCACACACCCGGAATCTCCGCACCGCACTTCGGGCACTTGCCGTCATCAGTGAGATGGTAGCCGGTGATGAGATAGCCTTGCCGCTCGATGAGGGTCTCACCGCAGTGCGGGCAGATGGTGTTCTCGAACTCGCCCACGCGGCCGGGCATATTGCCCAGATAGACGAAGTGCAGGCCCGCCTCCTTGCCGATCTCGGCCGCGCGCAGCAACTGCCGGGCCTGGGTGCTGCCTCGATCGGTCATCTTGTAATCGGGATGGAAAGCGGTGATGTGCCAGGGGATATCGGGCGAGATGGAAGCGATGAACTCGGCGGCCTCACGAATCTCCGCCTCGGAGTCGTTGAAGTTGGGCACCAACAGGGTCACTACCTCCAGCCAGAACCCACGCTCGTACACCATCTTGATGCCATCCAGAATGTTTTTCAGGGGCGCGCCCAGCTGCCGGTACTTCTTGTCGTCCATCGTCTTCAGGTCGATCTTGTAGATCTGCGCCCAGGGACGGAGATAGTCCAGCACTTCGGGCGTGGCGTTGCCGTTGGAGACGTAGCCGCAAACGAGATCGTGCTTGCGGGCCGCCTTGAACACAGACACCGCCCATTCGCTGGTGATGAGGGGCTCGTTGTAGGAGCTGACCACCGCTTTGGCGCCCGATCGCAGCGCCAGCCGCACCAGCTCCTCGGCGGTCACGGGCGTGGGCAGCGTACCCGCGGCAGGATTCCGCAGCGCCTGGGAAGTGAGCCAGTTTTGGCAATAATCACAGTGCATATCGCAGCCCAGCATACCGAAGGTGAGGGCGTCAGCGCCGGGCAGCACGTGATAGAAGGGTTTTTTCTCGATGGGATCAGACTGGATGCCCGCAGCATAGCCGAAGGGCACATAGAGGACGCCGCCCTGGTTGAACCGCACCTGACACACCCCGCGGCGGCCATCTTTGATCTTGCAGCGGTGACCGCAGGCATAGCAGCGCACTGCATTGTCATCCAGTTTTTCATATAACTCGCCGGGCACGGTCATGCTATCGAGATACTCGGCGAGGGTGATGACTTTTTCGGCCATTTTACGTCCTCCTCAAAAAAATGGACTGCCGCTGAACAGCTGACTTCACTCTGAGTATATCAGGAAAGTATTTGAAAAAGATATGATACAATTTGGATGCCAAAGCATCGATATCCCGATCGTTTTCACACGTTCACAGGAGGAACGATGGACCTGCAACTACAAGGACGTATTGCGGCTGTGGCGGCAGCCAGCAAGGGCCTGGGTAAGGCTGTGGCCCTGGCATTGCTGAAAGAAGGCGCCCATGTGGCCATTTGCAGCCGGGATCAGGCCCGGGTTGAAGCCGCGGCCGATGATCTGCGCCAGGCCACCGGCGGTGAAGTGCTGCCCATCGT
>CAZYSY010000189.1:0-11989 GCA_964650295.1 uncultured Caldilineales bacterium
ACTACTAAGGTAGCCCGGCTGGAAACCACGAAGACACGAAGCCACAAAGGCACGAAGAAAAGAAAAAGCTTTGAAATTCGTGGTGTTCTTAGTGTCTTTGCGCCTTTGTGGTGATTGAAGTCGGGTACGTTAGTAGTTACACTGGTTCTCTGAAAGTCACACAACTTCTTTCATCAATCTCTTTACCACGAAGGCTCAAAGGCTTGAAGGTGATAAAGAGACGAATATCTTTCTTTGTATGAGATGATGACACCCCCATTAATTCTTGTTACGAATGATGATGGCATACATTCTCCCGGTCTGCACGCCGCCATCGAGGCGCTGAGCCAGTTGGGCGAATTGTTGATCATTGCACCCACCCAACAGCAAACAGGCATGTCACGCAGTTTGCCGCCCACCTTTGATGGTCGCATTCATCCCATCGAATTGCCCTATGGCGAATACGTATATACCGCCTATCATCTGGATGGATCGCCCGCACAATGCGTTTTGTATGGCGTCCTGGACTGCGCCCGGCGGAAACCAGACCTGGTCGTCAGCGGCATCAACTACGGTGAGAATCTAGGAAATAGCACACTGGTTTCTGGCACCGTCGGCGCAGCTTTACAAGGCGGCGATATGGGCATCCCCTCACTTGCAGTTTCGCTGGAGACAAAAAAAGAATATCATTACAATCATGGCGAGGATGTCGACTGGCGGACTGCCCAGCATTGGCTGAAGATTTTCGCACAGCGGGCGATCCGCTCACAGCCCTGGCCCGAAGATGTAGCTGCACTCAAAATCGATATTCCTGCCACAGCAACGCCCAAGACGCCGTGGAGGTTGGCCCGCCAGAGCCGTTATGCTTATTACATCTCTATTCCCACAAACCGGCGCACCCCTGATGAACCTGCCATAATGGATTATGACACCGTAGTGGACCCACATCGTGTCGAACCAGATTCCGATATCTACATCTTCGCCGTTGAGCGCCTTGTTTCCGTTGTTCCTCTGAGCGTCAACCTGACAGCTCGTGTATCGTTCCAGAAATTTGACGAACAACTCCGGCTCGGCGCTGATGCTGCCCATCCTGCCCACGCTTGATTCCACCCGTTATGACGCCCTCATCTTCCGTACTCCTTCAATCAAGCGAACGACCGATCATCATGAATCGGGCCCGGACCTATGTGCTTGTCCGTTTAACGGTCGATCTGGTTATGCTCGCGCTGTCATTGCTTCAGTTTTCGGTCGCCTTCAGAAACGTCCTCGTGGCGATGGTTATTGCTGTGGATATCGGGGGATTGTTACTCTATTGGATCACAGTCAAGCGCTGGCCTACTTCGAGCACCTATTTACAACTCATTTTCACAACAATTCTCATTATCGCATTTGATTTTGCGTGGGGCTCCATCACCTTTATCCCTTGGTTTTTCACCATCCCCTTGAGCATTGCCGGCGGGCTTATCGTCACCCGATCTGGATTTAATGGGTTGGTGACATTCAGCATCCTGGTAATCTTTGGCGTCTATGTTGGCCTGGTGTTCCTTGAACGGGTGCCACTGCCGCTTGACATCCCGCAACAGTGGCTGCTGGTATCCTCAGCGGCTCTGGCAGTCGTCTTGCTTGTCCTTAACGCCCTCATCGAAAGCCTTGTTGTCTACATCTACCAGCTCGAAGAATCATTGCTGCAAACGCGGGCTCAACTCCTTTACGCCATGCAGGAATTAGAACAAAATCGAAACCTCCTACATCGTGTTCAAAACCAAACGCGACGCATGGAACGGTTGAGCACCGTGGGGCAAATTGCCGAACAACTCAGCAAATCGCTTAGAGGACCTTTAGAAAAAATCGAACACATTTTGAGTCACCCCGACCAAATACAAAACGAGCCGCAGACCATGGAGCAGCTGCACAAAGAAGTGCAAACGGCATTGCGTATGACTGAAGGACTCAAGGAATACTCCAGCCTGACCGATCTGCATATCCAAACCGTCAACCTTGATGACATCCTGGCGCAAGAACTCTCGCAAACGCGCATCCCCTCGAATGTGAAATTGACCATTCACCAACCCCCCGTTTTTCCCCCGATTCAGGCCGATCCAGAAAAAGTGAGACTGGTCATCCACCATTTGCTGAACAATGCTTTGCAAGCAGTAACTGCTGGCGGCCAGATCGACATCGAACTGCAGCCACGCCCCGACGGCGTTTCGTTCAGCATCAAAGATACAGGCCCCGGTATTCCTCCTGATGAAATCCAACGGATCTTCGAGCCACTCTACACGACGCATGCGCAAGGATTTGGCCTGGGGCTGGCCATTGCTCAGCGGGTAGTTGAAATGCATGGTGGGTACATTGAAGTCGAAAGTGAACCAGGAAAAGGGGCTTTATTTACGATTTTCTTCCCGCGCATGCCCGAGGTCGACACAGAAGACTCCTGGATGATAGGTGCAGAATGAACTTCGCTCAACTCATGGTTTTGATCCTTCGTCAAGGGCGTGCTATAATCTCGTCTTGAATGCTTTGGGTAAAATCCAAAATTCTCGCCATTCAAAACGACTTTACAAACAATCATGTCAGATAATAATTCGCCCTCTTTTCCAGATCTTAAACAATCTGTCAAAATACATGTTCAACAGTGGGGAAGGGATTTCAAGCATGGCTTGAATGAATTGGACCTGAAAAATATATCGCCATTGCGTATTGCTTCTCATCTGGCGCTGCTAGTTGTCATCATGGGCGTGCTGACGCTCACGCAATTGCAACCGCCCGATTGGCAGTTTGGAAATGACGCTTTGTTGCCCGATATCGCGCCAGCCATCACTCCAGACATGCCCGTCAAAATTGCCGCTTATGGCGGCCCCACAGTTAAGGCCAGCGGGCCGTTAGTTCGGTCAGCAGTTCCCTTTACAACAATTCCGGATCGACCACGCACCGACATCGTAATGTATGAAGTGCAACCAGGAGACACGGTTTTCGGCATTGCTGAAAAATTCAACATCCGCCCAGAAACGATCATGTGGTCCAACCCTGAGTTGGAGCAAAATCCAGATCTGCTTCGCATTGGTGATAAACTAGTCATCCTGCCAGTGGATGGCGTGTATCATAAAATCAAAAAGGGCGACACCATTGCTAAGATCGCTAAGAAATATAAAGTCAAGCCCGATGACATCATTAATTTTGAGTGGAACAAGCTGGATGGAGACAATATCACCTTGACCCCGGGTGAGTATTTGATTGTTCCGGGCGGTGAAAAACCCTACATTCCACGCACCGTTAGCGTTTATCGCGGCCCCATCCCCAAGAACGCAAGCAAAGGTAGCGGCGCATTTGTCTGGCCCGCTTCGGGGTATGTGACCCAAGGCTATTGGCATAGTCATCGCGCCATCGACATCGGCGCCTGGTTGGGAAGTCCGGTCGTCGCATCAGATTCTGGCTATGTGGTCTTTGCTGGCTGGGATCCAACAGGCTACGGCAACTTGATCATCCTGGATCATGGTAACGGTTATCGCACGTACTATGCTCACCTCAGCGCTATTTTTGTTCGGGTGGGAGATTCTGTGGCCCAGGGAACGCGAATCGGCTCCGTTGGCAGCACGGGCCGAAGCACAGGCCCGCATCTGCATTTTGAGATTCGTTATCACAACGTGCAGCGTAATCCTTTGGGTTTCCTCCATTAAATTTTCTACTTCCACAACAAAAAGCCCCTCAACCTCGAGGGGTTTTTTCATCCAGCAGTTCCAGGTTGAAAATCTGAGAAACAACCATACCTGGCAAGTAAACACTTGCGGCATGACGTGTGGATGTGCGATGCTTAGACATCATCTCTTGGAATCTATCCATTTGTCACATCTATTCTTGGAGGGCTAATAATGTCTCTCAAACGTTTTCTGCTCCCCATTCTCCTGTTTTCCTTGTTGATAATTTTGGGGGCGTGCGGTGCTGAATCCTATCAGGCTCCTCCAGCGGCTGCAGATGTCAACATTGCAGTTAGCATCTTGCCCCAACAATATTTCGTTAAGAAAATTGGCGGAAATCATGTATCTGTCCTGGTATTGGCCGGTCCTGGCGTCAACCCTCTGACTTACACTCCACCCAAGGCCCAACTCAAAGCGCTAAACGATCGTGATATTTACTTTCTCATGGGCATTCCACCAGAAACGACATGGTTGGTCGACATCGCAAAGCGTGCGCCAAACATAAAACTCCTGGATATCAGTCAGGGCATTCCCAAAACCAGCGACGATCCGCACATCTGGCTATCGCCGCGGTTGGTCAAAATCCAGGCGCAAACTATCGCCCAGGCCCTTATTGATGTGGATCCCACGCACGAAGTGGATTACCAGGCCAACCTTGATGCATTCCTGACTGAGCTGGATGATCTAGATCGAGACATCCAGCGCATCATGGATGAAAATCAAGTTGCTGGCAAAACCTTTATTGTCGCCCATCCGGCATGGGGATATTTTGTGCGTGACTATGGCCTGGAAATGGTCACGATTCCCGAAAACGCCACAGATGAGCAATTGCAGGAACTGGCGAGGTTGGCCCAAGAAAAGCGCATTACCACCATCTTCTATCAACGCGGTTTTGACGAAGTTTCTCCCGAGAAGCTGGCGCGCCTTATTGACGGACGCACGGTGCCGCTGGAACCCTTGAATCCAAGCTGGGAACCCAATTTACGCAGCGTGGCCATGATGTTGGCCAAAAGCGTGCACTAAAACGCTTTTATCGTAGCACTCGGCGCAGATGGCAGCGCAATTTGGGAGTGTGGCCCGAGGCTACAACCTGCCCCAATACGCCATCAGTTCAGCATTGAGGATCGAGCCCCCGGCAGCCCCGCGGATTGTATTGTGCCCCAATAGCGAAAATCGCCAATCCAGCAGCTTGCAAGGTCGAACTCGCCCCACCACCGTCGCCATGCCTTGCCCCGCCATGCGATCCAATCGGGGTTGGGGGCGGTGCATGCCCTCCAACACCACGACCGCAGGATGAGGGGCGCTAGGCAAATCGAGTTCTTGAGGCAATTGGCGATAGCTTTGAAAGACCTCGACGATCTCCTCCAGGGTGGCCTCGGTTCGCAACGCCACCGACACCGCTTCGGTGTGCCCATCCAGCACTGGCACGCGATGGCAATGCGCTGAAATGGTCATATCGGCAAAATGAAACATATCATCTTCGAACGCACCCATAATTTTGCGAGGCTCGGTTTCCACCTTCTCTTCCTCATCGAAACTGTGGGGCACCACATTGTCGATGAGGTCCATGGCTGGGATGCCGGGATAGCCTGCCCCGGACGCCGCTTGCAACGTGGCCACGAATACCTTCTCAACGCCAAAAGCCTGCTGTAAAGGATGCAATGCTCCTACCAAATGCGTGGTAGTGCAGTTGGCGTTGCACACGATGAAGCCCTCCCAGCCACGACGGCGTTGTTGCACCGGAATCATATTGAGATGATGGGGATTCACTTCGGTGATGACTAGGGGCACATCCTCCTCCATCCGAAAAGCGGAAGCATTGGAGAAGATGTAATGTCCTTGAGAAGCGAAAAGTGGTTCCAGGATGCGGGCTTCAGATGCCGGCAGGGCCGAGAACAACACACGCGCAGCGGCATGTCCGGCATCCGCCTGATGCACCTCCTGGTCGGCGATACGTGCAGGCAGTGGATCACTTAATATCCAGTTGACCACATCGCCGTAGCGCCTTCCCGCGGAGCGCTCCGAGGCCAACAAGTCGGTAATCTCAAACCAGGGGTGGTGGGCAAGGAGTGCAATAAATCGCTGGCCCACCGCACCGGTGGCGCCGATAATGCCTACTGGGATCTTTGAATTCATCGCTGGATGCGTGTTGAGTGAATGATGATGTTGGTGAGGAAAAGAGAAGTTAAATTTTACGTCAGAGTGGTCAAGAGAACAAGCACGGCGACTTCGGTGATGATGATGATTGCTCCATAAACATCTCCGGTAAGACCCGGAATGCGGCGTAATGCGAAAATTGATATACCCATCACGACAACGATTGAGGTTAGCATGGCTACTGCGGCCGCCACAGGAAAGAAAAAGAAGATCGGTATGAGCAGAATTGTAGCCAATAACGCCTGTGGCCAGCGAGCATGGTCTTTCATGGCCCGTCCCAGTCCTTGTTCACGGGCGTAAGGCATCCACACAATGGCCTGGGCTGCGGCCCAGCGTCCCCAAATGGGGGCCAACAAAAGTGAGGGCCCCAACCATTTATCAGGCATGCTTGTCAGCGCGGCAAATTGCAAAAGCAGCAACACTGCTCCTCCGGCGGTGGCAAACGCCCCCACTCGATGATCTCGCATGATGTTCAGACGTGATTCAGGATCGCTTCCGCCAAAAATCCCGTCACACATATCGAGAAAACCATCGAAATGAATGGCGCCCGTGAACAGAAGCCAGAGGATGAGAATTAGAGTCGCCACTACAGGCGTTGCCAGAAGTTGGCTTAATCCCCAAGCCACTCCCCATAAAATCAGGCCCAATCCCCCTCCCACCAGAGGAAAAAAGCCAACAGAATTCCCTAACTCTGACATCGTAAAGGGGCGACGAACGATGGGAGGGAGGATGGTTAGAAATTGTAAGGCGGCCAGAAAAGATGTCAGCATTATTTTCTCCCGATGGCTTCGAGCAAACGTTGATTCTCCTCGGGACGCCGGGTGGCAATGCGCACATAGCCCGGCAGCCCAAACGAGCTGGCGTCGCGCACCACCACGCCATGCTCGAGCAATCTGCGGCGAAAGTCGTAGGCGTTGCCTACGTGCAGCAAAAAATAATGCGTTGCTGAGATCAGTGGGCGCCATCCCAACCTTTGTAGTTCATGCACCAAATGCGCTTTATCACGCTGCAACCATTGAATTTGCTGGACGATGTGTGCGGCGTCGTGCAATGCGGCGAGGCCTGCGGCCTGGGCCGCGATATTGACACTCCAGGGAATTTGCATCTGTCGTAAGGCGTCAAGCATTGTGGCCGGGCCCACTGCATATCCTAACCGCAAACCGGCTAGTGATTGCGCTTTGGTCATCGAACGCAAAACGAGCAAATTGGACATCTGCAACGACAGCGCACTTTCACCTTGTTCCACGAAATCCAGATACGCTTCATCCACCACAAAGAGCGTCTCTGGCCAGTGGTGCAGCCAGACAGTCAGTTCGGGTAACGGAAACAAGCGCCCCGTGGGGTTGTTGGGATGGCACAAAAATACCACGCGTGGATGCCTTTGGAGCTGTTCTGCGATGGCGTGCGGATGGATTGCAAAATCGTCATGCGGTTGCGCATTCCAAAAAACAGGACGCGCACCAGTCAGGATGACTGCGCGAGCATATTCACCATAGGTGGGCCCGAGGATCAACGCCTCATCGCCAGATCGCAAAAAGGCCAACGCCGTCAACCAGATTAGCTCTCCGGCGCCATTGCCCACCAATATCTCGTCGGGAGATCTCATCAACGCTCGTGCCAACTCCTCGCGGAGCACGAGCGCATCGGGGTCTGGGTAACGCCCAAAATCGATCTTCTCCACGGCGGCGCGAATAGCTTCGGTAGGCCCATATGGATTGATATTGACGCTAAAATCGATGATTGTTTCCATATCTTGCACGCCCAGCGCCCGCAGCTCCGTTGGCGTGATCGATCCATGCTGCACCGCAGGGATGAACGGTCGGATAGGTTGAGGACAGGAGTGCATTATTTGAGCCAGATTCCGTTAATATTTTTTTCGCGACAATCACAGGCAATGAGCTTTTTCCCCTCTGGCCCAATCATGCCGCCTTCATAGGCGGTGCCAACTGCAAATGCACGCCATCCATCCAGTTGGAACGGAATAGAACCACCGGCGGCCATCCAGACGCCATTATAGCGACGAGCGATATGCAGGTGCGAACTGGCAGCTTGTCCCCCTTCGCATGAAGGATGCCCAATAATGTCGCCGGTTTGCAGTTTGGCGCCTTTGGCAGGCCGATCGCTGATGTGAAGATATTGAATGACCCACCCAGTGCGTACATCCCCATCGCCATCCATATCCACCAGCAATTCCCCCCGGTTGTTGTAGACCACGATGCCTGGCGCCACAGCGCGAGCCCAACTGGTTGCCGGGGTGCAACCGCCAATGGGAGCGTCTTCGGGCACGAAATCTAACGCCGCCCAACTGCTTCCTTGTCCCCAAGCGCCGTGGGGTCCGCCCGTAAGAAACCACCACGAACCAGGCTCCCATGGAAACTTCATTGCAGGTTGCTGGAGCCCCCAGGGGATGATGCGCCCTTGATCGTATTGAGAAGGGTTGCCAAACAGGCGGCGGTATGCGGTCATGAATGCATCGATTTCTCTTGGTAGCTCTTCGAAGGTGGTATCCTGAGCCAGGGTGCGTTGAATGGCGATGGTGCCAGGGTTCAGACCTGGAGCCCCGCGGGCGATGCGATAGTCGCGAAAGCGAATGCCGGTTTCTCCTCGCTCTAACCAGCCGTAAAAACCGCTATTCAATGCATCGGCCGCCCATTCCAATTGCACTTCCAGACCGCCGCCTGTGGCCAGATGCCCCAGGGGATAGTCCAGATCATAACCTTGCGGACGATTAGAGTTGGTCACCCACCCGCTTCGAGCCTCGAGCAGCGCCAACAGCACGCGCGGCCCCACGCTGTAACGCATGGCCACATAATCCACCAACTGCGCACCAGTGATCGTTTGGCCATCGAACCAGGGTTGGCTATATTGGGCCAACCATCCGCCCTGCGCTTGTACAAAGGCTTCGATTTTGAATTTTTGGTATGCCGGTCCATAGACCAACTCACTATCGGGCAATAAAATCTGTGCGGGCGTTATCTGATTGGCGTGGTATGGAATCATCAAGCGTTGCCCCGCAGCCACGGCATCGGGATTTTCGATGTGGTTGTACGCGACGAGTTCATTCAAACCGATGTGATAGCGCATGGCTACGGTTGAGAGAAAATCTCCTTCGCGTACCCGAATGGGCGCCGCCGCGATATCTGGCGCCACCGTCGGCCCTGGAGTGGGAGGGGAAGTGATGGTGGGAGTGGAGGTTGGGGTTGGGGTGGGCCGCGGTGTGGATGTAGCTGTAGGACTGACGGTGGGGGTTGGGGTGGGCGTGAGAGCATCTCCGGTTGGTTCTGAGCGACTCACTATTGCAGGCGTTGCCGGAGCGGCTTCGTTGATCTGCTCGCGACTGCACCCCGCCAACAGTAACGCTATGACCAAAAGCAGTGCAAGCTCCGCTGACCGAACCCGGTTATCGGAAAAGAGAGAATGGAAATATGGCATGAGTCGATCCTATAATCGGCGGCTAGTATAGCACAATTTTCTGAGAGCGATAATCGGGAGAGCAAAAAAAGTTGCTGTGTCTGGTAAACAGAGATGCAGGTGGCGCTTCTTTTTTACGATTTGGCGACTTTGCGTGAGTCAGACTATTTTCTGCACAAGAATTTGACATGCATCATCACTTTGGCTATACTTCCTCCTGTTGTCGGGGCGTAGCGCAGCTCGGTAGCGCGCTTGAATGGGGTTCAAGAGGTCGGGCGTTCGAATCGCCCCGCCCCGACTGCGAGGGCCGATGGGAAACCGTCGGCCCTCCTTTTTGGCATCCCCCAATCACCCCTCTTTCATCTCTGCGATCAAAGAAGATCTTCGTGGATAGATCGTATTTCGATTTGGATTTTGACATCTGGGAGAAGAGATTCGCCTTGCTCTCAGCAGGGGAGCGCGAACTGCTGGAACGAGTGCGGAAGAGTCTTCACATTGCGGCCGATGTGTCTCGATCGGATGTTTTTCTTTTCTTTCCTGATGAAGATCGGTTTTGCATCGTCGCTCATACCCGTTCTCACGCCATGGCCACGCTTTACGAATCGCCCCAGGCGGGACGATGCCTTACACGCGATGATCGGCCCTGGTTATGGCAGGCGGTGACCAAAGGCGAATACGATTCTCATGTTCTGCGCGAGATACCTGATGTGCGCACCGAGGTGCAGCAACAGGTATGGCCGATATTGGGCGAACAGGGCGAGCTGATCGCAGCGGTTGGGGCCTGCACCAATGCCGTCGAATTGGCCCGGCACAAACGCAGGTCCCGTTCGTTTCAGCGTGCCTTAGCTCATTTTTTTAGAATGTTGGCCAGGGGCGAGTTCCGTGGCTGCGACCGCCTGCCTCCCTTCACAGATCGCAGCGGCATCATCTTTGTGGATGGCCTCGGCCGTTACCGCTATCTGAGCGGCATCGCCGCCAACGTTTATCGACGCATGGGGTATCTGGATGATTTACGTCTGCGGACAGTGGACGAGGTCGCCGCGGGCGACTATGAGTTGGTGCGCCGGGCCTGGGAAGAGCGCCTCTGTATTTTCTCAGAAAGCGTCGTGCGAGATCGCATTTTGCAGCGCAGTGTTATCCCACTATTTGGGCACTCAGATCACTTGACATTTTGGGAACGATGGCGTTGGGGACAAAAGTCAGGAGAGCGTTACGGCGCTTTGCTCCTGGTCAACGATGTGACCGAAGATCGAGAGCGGGATCAAGAGCTGAAGGTGAAGTCCGCCATGATAAAAGAGGTGCACCATCGTCTGAAAAATAACCTTCAGTTGTTGATTTCGGTCATGCGAATGCAGGCCAGACGGGCCCAAACTGAAGAAGCGCGCCAGCTCCTGAAAGAAGCTATGAACCGCCTTCTCAGCATGTCTGTGATTCATGAATCACTTTCCTATAGCGAAGGTGACACCCTGAACTTGAAAGAAGTCATTTCGCAAATTGTGCCGCAGACGCAGATGAGTCTGGTCGGCCCGCATCGCCATATCCGCATTCGCGTGATCGAGGCGGATGATGTTATTCTGCCCACCAATAAAGTGACGACCTGCGCGCTGATCTTCAATGAATTACTACTCAACGCCGTAAAACATGGTTTTGGCGAACAGCAGTCAGGTGAGATTCGCATTTATTTGCATGATCTCAGAGACGAAGTTGAATTGATTATGGATGATACTGGTCAGGGCTTGCCCGAAGATTTTTCACCAGAAGAAAATGCCAGTATCGGTCTTGACATTATTCGCACCTTGGTGCAGGATGATCTAAAAGGAACTATCACATTTATTACTCGATCAGAGGGGGGCGCTCGGGCGAGATTGCTCTTTCCCAAAGACGCCCTCGGAGGCAAAGACCAATGACATCATCACAACGAACACGTATCATCATTGCCGACGATGAATCCCTGATCCGGCGCGATCTGTGGGAGATGTTGACAGAGCAAGGGTATCTGATTATCGGCGAGGCCAGTGATGGCCGCACCGCCGTAGAGATGGCTCGCAAACTAAAACCTGATCTGGTGATTATGGATATCCGCTTTGAGGGAGATGATTTCGATGGCATCGAGGCTGCTCGCGTTTTGACCGAGGAAGACATCGCTCCGGTGTTATTGCTGAGCGCCTATAGCCAACGCGATCTGGTGGAACGGGCCAAAGAGGCGGGGGTGGTGGGATATCTGGTCAAACCATTTTCCGAAGCCGATTTGGCCCCCGCGATCGAGACGGCATTGGAGCGATTTTTGGAGTTTCGAGCCATCAAGAAAGAGGCCCGAGATTTACGCCGTACACTGGAAACGCGCAAGGCTGTGGATCGGGCCAAAGGGCTGTTGATGGATAAAGAAGGCATGAGCGAAGCTGAAGCATTTAGGCGTATTCAGAAACTCTCTATGGACTCGCGCAAACCAATGCGCGTGGTTGCTGAAGCCATTATCTTGGCTCATCAAATTCGCGAGATGGATGAATAGTGAACTCTATTGAAGTTCTTGGGGCAGAGTCGCCACAGCAATGGCGTGAATATACTGTCGCTTCGCAATTCGGGCGATATGAACATTTTGAGATGTTTCGTTACTACTAAGGTAGCCCGGCTGGAAACCACGAAGACACGAAGCCACAAAGGCACGAAGAAAAGAAAAAGCTTTGAAATTCGTGGTGTTCTTAGTGTCTTTGCGCCTTTGTGGTGATTGAAGTCGGGTACGTTAGTAG
>CAZYSY010000190.1:0-24180 GCA_964650295.1 uncultured Caldilineales bacterium
CGAGCCCATCTACAAGGTGGAAGTCATCGTGCCCGAGGAGTACATGGGCGACATCTTGGGCGATCTGAACACCCGTCGCGCCCGGGTGCTGGGCATGGACAATGTGCGCGGCAAAAGCATCATCACGGCCGAAGCGCCCTACGCTGAGCTGTTGCGTTACGCCAACGATCTGCGCTCCATCACCCAGGGGCGGGGCATCTACAACATCGAATTCTTGCGCTACGAACCTGTGCCCCAACACCTGTCTCAGGCCATCATCGATGAGGCCAAGAGAGAGAAGGAGGAGGAGTAGCCCCTGCTTCCTGCAGTCCATTCAAACCGGAGGTCGCCAGGCCTCCGGTTTTTCTTTTCGGGGCGCACTGTTATCATTAGTGCGCGTTACGAGTCCCCCATCCCCTAGCCTCTGAAGGTGCAAGCCTATGAATTATAGAGAAATTTTCACCGATACGTTTAAGCTCATCTGGCGCGAGAAGAAATTGGTGGTCATTGGGTTGTTTGGGTCTTTGATCCTAGCGTTGGCTTTTGTGATTTATTTTGCTGGCGCGATGCAAGGACAGATGAGTTTGATAGCGATTACAGCGGGAGCGAATGGCGAGATGATCGATGAGAAAGCGGGCGAGGCGCTGTGGAAATCGGTTTTGGTTTATGTTGCCTCGTTGGGCGTGGCTGGCCTGTTAGGTTTGATCGGATATGTTGTCAATCTCATCGCCAGGGCAGGCATCGTTGCGGAAGGAGAACGGGCCTGGCGTGGTGAGAAAGTGGATGTTGGGCGAGGGATGAGACGGGGGAAGCGCAAGGTGGCTGTCTATTTTACGCTGGATATGCTGTGGGTTTTACCAGCGATTTTGCTATTTGCATTTGTGGGCGTCATGGGGAATGTCTTCTTATTCAAAATGATAGATGGTGGATCCTCGGGGCAGGTGCTGGGCTCGCCGGATGCCGATTTCGGTTTTCTGGCAGGCGTTTTCGTTATTCTGGGCGCATTGTTTTGTCTTTCATTGCTTTACGCGCTTGGTAGAGGCCTTTTTGCCCCGCTGATGTATCAAGCATCGGTGATCGATGATCTATCGGTCATCGATGCGGTAGGCGCGGGATGGCGTTTGGCCCGCACTCATCTGGGTTCCATGCTCATCTTTTTAATGATAATAAGGGCTGTGCAGTTGGGCATGGTGGTTATTTTGCAGGTGTTGAATGTATTCTTTTTGTTTGTGTTTATGGGACCGTGGATAGCGACAATGGCGTCCTTGCAAAATGGGGTTTCTGAGGCCGCGCCTGCGGTAAATGGGGCGTTTATTGCTGTGGCCGCCCTGGGTATTGGTGGCGTGAGCTGGCTGTTCTTGAGCATTAGTGAGGTCATCTACTTGATCTATTATGTGCGCATCTATCGCGAGCTTGTATCCCAAGGGCAATCCACTGCCCCTAGTTGATTTTTTTCCGCCAACAACGCCAAAGTGATTTCGCTCAGCCATCCAGTAGGCGCGCCCGGGAGTCCTTCATCACAAGCCGCACAGAAACAAACTTAGAGATTGCGTCGCGACCCGCTGACGTTACGCGCAGTTTCATCAGCAGGCCGCGGCGCATGTTGGCTAATTTCTTGGGTCAGCCGCCCAGTGTTGCAATCATAACCGCTTTGATGGTGTGCAACCGGTTTTCAGCTTCGTCGAAAACGATCGACGCCTCAGACTCGAAGACCTCATCGGTCACTTCCATCGCTTCTATGCCAAATTTTTCATAAATTCCCCGTCCGATCTCTGTGTTGGTGTTATGGAAGGAGGGCAAACAGTGCATGAATTTGACGGCTTTGTTTCCGGTAAGTGCCAGGGTTTCGGCATTGACCTGATAGGGTTGGAGTAGCTTGATGCGTTCCGCCCACACCGATTCAGGTTCGCCCATGGAGACCCAGACGTCTGTATAGAGAAAGTCGACGCCCTTCACACCTTCTTCTACATTTTCTGTGAGGGTGATGCGAGCGCCCGTTTTCGCTGCGATGGCGCGACTGGTTTCAAGTAGCGCTTGGCCGGGCCACAATGACTGGGGCGCACAAAAACGAACATCCATTCCCAATTTAGCGCCTCCAACCAACAGGGAGTTGCTCACGTTGTTGCGGGCGTCACCCAGAAAGCAGAAGGAGATTTCGGACAATGGTTTGGGGGTATGTTCGCTCATGGTCAGTACATCAGCCAGGAATTGAGTTGGATGGAATTCGTTGGTGAGCCCATTCCAAACCGGCACGCCCGCGTAGCGGGCCAGGGTCTCCACTTTCTCTTGGGCGAATCCACGGTATTGAATGCCGTCATACACCCGCCCCAGCACTCGGGCTGTATCCTCCATGGTTTCCTTTTTGCCAATGTGTGTTCCGGTCGGGCCCAGATAAGTGACGTGAGCGCCTTGATCATAGGCCGCCACCTCAAAGGCGACTCTTGTGCGAGTGGAGCCTTTTTCGAAAATGAGAGCAATATTTTTTCCTTTTAGGCGTTGTTGCTCATAACCGCCATATTTGGCGGCTTTGATATCTGCTGAGAGTTTGAGCAGGAATTTGATTTCTTTTGGTGAAAAGTCCAGGAGTTTGACAAAGCTTCGGTTGCGCAGATTGAATGGCATGTTTCTTCTCCAGTAAAAATGAGAACGGTAAGATCGATAGGTGTCATTGTATCAAATTTGTAAGATGATGGGGAACTGTGCGCTTTTGTTGATTTAAGTGTCATGTTTACAATAACTATTGATTCCCGTGTGGGATTGTGTTATGCTTCAATGTCGTGTGCGAGCGCTGGCATTGTTTAGTGATGGCCGCCCTACCTTAGTGATAACGCTCCACCGTCGAATTTGTCAGGCATCATTCTGGAGCTTTTTGTTATGGTTTTGCGAGAACGTATTTCGGAACACACCTATGTGTTTCGTAGCAGTATGTACGCCAAGGTCAACGCAGGTCTGATTACGACTTCTGAAGGTTGTATTCTCATTGACACGTTGCCCTATCCTGAAGAAACACAAGAAATCGCTAATTTTGTTCGTAGAAGGCTGCGTTCGCATGTAAAATACATTATTCTGACCCATTCTCATGCCGATCACGTTTATGGCGCCTACCTGTTCCCTGAAGCTGATGTGATTGGACATCTATACTCTCGTAAATTGCTCTTGACGCAAACGCGACCCGCGTTGACCAAGGCGCGACAGACCAACCCCTCTTTGGCAGATGTGCGGCTGCGGCTACCGGCCATCTTGATGGAAAAAGAAGCGGCAGTTCGTCTGGGTGGGACCACGCTGATCATGCGTCATGCTCCGGGCCATGCTCCTGATGTCATCAGCGTTTATTATCGAGAAGAGAAAGTGCTCTTTGCCAGCGATGCCATGATGTCGATTCCTTACTTCATTTATGGCGACATCTCTGACTTACGTCACACCTTGCGAGAGCTGGCTGAGGTGTCTCCGTTGGAAGATTTGGTGCAAGGACATGGCGATGTGTTGTTACGGGGCGAAGTGAAAAGCGTCATCGAAACGCATCTTGCTTATCTTGACAAAGTGGAAGCCCATGTGGATGAGGTCATTGCCAAGGGGTTGGGCAAAGAGGCGCTTCTTGGTTTGGATGTCGAGGCGTGCGGCATTTCTCATATCGCTCTTGAAGGACTGGCCCCTCGATTACACCGCGAGAATCTAATTTCGTTGTACACAAAGAAGATGAAGCGACTCAAGCAAGAACGGATTCAACAATAAGCTGCTTGGTGGCGTTTGCTCAAAGGGCTGACGAAACTGTTTGCGCAACTGCTCAGGTTGTTTGCCATCTCTTTGCCACGACGCTGTGCACCGAGCGAAGATGTGCAGTTTTCGATGGTGGTGTGTTTGTATGTTGTGGCTGGTGGCGTCCCTGTCTTTTGTTGAGACATTCCCTTGAAAAAGTGCAGCACCCCCGGCAGGACTTGAACCTGCGACCAACGGATTAGAAGTCCGATGCTCTGCCACTGAGCTACGGGGGCGCACCATCATCCATTTACATGGTAAAATACCATGCCCACCTTGTCAAACCCGTGAATTCAACTTGGGGGCATTTTTGACTGAAAGCCATTAATATGGTTGTGTCGTAACTATTCACGCCCTTCCTCATTAACCACGAAAGACACGAAGGCGCCAAGGCACGAAGAAAACATCTTCATCTCTTCGTCATCTTCGAGCCTTCGTGGCAAAGAGGTGTGGGTCACTATCTGTATAGTTACGTTGTGTTTTGAGAATCATCACTTCCTTGCTACATTGCCGACATGTCGATTTCATCCAACTCCCAATCGCTTTCCCAGACGATTTCTCTCATTGCTGACGAATTGCGTGCGCTGGCTCAAAATAACCTGCAATACACAGAGGATCCTTATCAGATTCAGCGCAACCAACGGGTGAGGGAACTCGCTGCTCAATTGCAATCGCTGGCAGATACTCGCCCCCCCGAGGATATCCAGCGTATCTTTTCTCAAGATTTAGGTTATCTGACGCCCATGTCGGTGGCTGAGGCAGCTGTCGTGGATGCTCAAGGTTCGGTGCTGCTCATCCAAAGGGCTGATGATGGTGATTGGGCGTTGCCGGGCGGGGCTTGCGATACCGGAGAGACGCCAGCAGA
Source organism: uncultured Caldilineales bacterium (assembly GCA_964650295.1). GTDB lineage: Bacteria > Chloroflexota > Anaerolineae > J102 > J102 > M2005. The sequence continues at coordinate 4,601 of CAZYSY010000190.1, forward strand.
GGCGGCTGCCCGGGAGGTTTGGGAGGAAAGTGGCTATCAGGTTGAGATCACCCGGTTGCTGGGGGTGTTTGATAGCCGTCTGGTGGGCACCCAATCCAGCCGACACCTTTATCATCTCCTTTTTGCTGCTGTTCCAGTGGCTGGCGAAGCCCGCATCAGTAACGAAACCTGTGATGTGAGGTGGTTTGGCTGGGATGAGATTCCCTGGGAGATGCTTTCTCCCGGCCATCACCGGCGTTTACAGTTTGTCATGCAATGGTGGCTCAATCCTCAAACCAGGGCTTATTTCGATTGGCGTTCCTGGCAACCTCCCAATAAATAATGTCGATAGCGTTCAACCTCTTTCAACTCATTATTTGGAGTGTGGCTGATGACTTTTTTCAGTATTCAGTGGGTGGATGGCATCGTTCGGATGTTGGATCAGCGCAAACTACCCAAAGAGACCATTTATAATGATTACACTTCTCCTGATCAGGTGGCTGAGGCCATAAGAAGGATGGTTATTCGCGGTGCGCCCGCCATTGGAGCCGCCGCAGCCTATGGGCTGGTACTGGTTCCCTGGCACGATAAAACTGGGGATGTCGAGGCGGTGCGAGCAGAATTGGGGCGGGCGGATGATGTGTTGCGCGCCTCTCGACCCACCGCAGTCAATCTCTTTTGGGCGTTGGATCGTATGAGGGTGAGATTGGCCGACCCCGCTTTGAATACTGTCGCGAAGTTAAGAGATGCAGCTCTTTCTGAGGCCCATGCCATTGCCGCTGAAGATGTTGCCATCAATAAAGCCATTGCTCGCAATGCTTTGCCTCTGATCCCTGAGAATGCCACCATAATTCATCATTGCAACACTGGCAGTCTTGCCACGGTGGATTATGGTACAGCGTTGGGCATTATTCGCATGGCGCATGAGACAGGTAAAGAGGTTTTTGCTTTGGTGGACGAGACGCGTCCCCGGTTGCAGGGGGCTCGTCTGACTGCCTGGGAGTTGATGCAATATGGAGTGCCCTTCAAGATCATTGCCGATAGCGCCTCAGGGCATTTTATGCGCACCATGGGGGTGGATTTGTGTGTGGTCGGCGCTGATCGCGTGGCAGCCAATGGCGACACCGCCAACAAAATCGGCACTTACAATCTGGCGGTGGTGGCCCATGAAAATGGTGTGCCTTTCTATGTGGCGGCCCCTACGACAACCATCGATCTGGCTACGTCTACAGGGGATGATATCCCCATCGAAGAACGTCCTTCTGAGGAGGTCACGTTGGTTTTGGGGGAATGCCAAATCGCGCCTGACAACGCACCAGCGGCCAATCCTGCTTTCGATGTCACCCCGGCTCGCTACATTACAGCCATTATTACTGAAAAGGGCGTGGTTTATCCGCCATTCAAAGAAAATTTGGCGGCGTTGTTCCAGACATAATATGAATGCGTCTGCGAATGACGTTGTGAAATTTAAAAGTGCATTGCTCTTCGGGGCTCATGCTGCACAGGTTATCCTTTTACGCCAGGTTGATGTGAATTGGTATCGTGGCTGATGGCGGGCCGCTGCCAGTGTCACGATTTTGAGCCTGATGCGCTTTGGCTATCCTTTTCCCAATCTTTTCGCAACATGGCATAAATGGCATGATCCCGAAATGTGTCGCCTTTCAACACATCTTCTCGCAAGATGCCTTCAAACGTCATGCCTGCTTTTTGCATGACCCGTCCTGATGCGGGGTTATCTGTAAAATGCAAAGCATAGATGCGATTCAGGTCCAACATCTCAAATCCATAGCGGATGATGGTTTGCACCGCCTCGGTGGCGTAGCCCTGACCCCAGTAAGGAACGCCGATCCAGTAGCCGATCTCAGCCTTTCGATGACAAGATTGGGGACGAATGTCGATTGCCCCCAATAGTTGGGCGTCATCCCGACGAGTGATGGCAAAGGTGTATCCGGCGCCTGTGGCGCGATGTTTTTCTTGGAGTTCTATCCATGCCCTCGCATCCTCTTCGCGATATGGATAGGGAATGTTGAGGGTGGTTTTGGCGATGTCTGGGGTGGATAGTAGTTGTACAATGTGAGGGATGTCTGATGTTTGGAAGGGACGGAGTTGTAGTCGGTTGGTGATGATGACGTTCATGGTTAGGTTAGTGGAGGTGGGCGTCAAGCACTGCAAAGAGGGCGTTCATATCGTTCGGAGTCAGCTCGCCCATGTGCGCAATGCGGAATGTATTGTTTTTGAGTGGACCATAGCCATTGCCGATGATCATGCCTTGTTCTCGGGCGAATTTGATCATCGCAGACACGTCAACGCCGCGCGTGTTGGCTATGCAAGTGACTGTGCGGGATTCGTAGCCCGGTTCTGGGAAAAGATCGAAGCCTTGGCGGTTGGCCCAGGCGTGGGTGAGTTTCATGCAGGCCTCGTGTCTGGCCCAGCGATGCTCTAATCCTTCAGACAATATACGGTCGAGCTGTACGTCCAGTGCGTTGAGCAGACTGATGGCGGGCGTTGCGGGGGTGGTCTTGCCTGAGACCAAGTATTTTTCAAGCATGAGGAGATCGAAGTACCAGCCCCGGTAGGGGACTTCTTGCGCCCGTTCCAGCAAACGATCGGAGACTGCGGCAATGGCCAGGCCCGGCGGCAGGGCGAACGCTTTTTGACTGGAGGAAAGAAGCATGTCGAGCCCCCAACCATCGAAGTCGATGCGTACGCCTGCTGCGGAGGACACAGCATCTACGAGGATAAGTACATCGGGGTGTTTCTCATGCACCATCTGGGCGATGGCTTCGATATCGCTCATGACGCCTGTGCTAGTTTCGTTGTGCACGATGGTAACGGCGTCGAATCCGCCCGCGGCCAGGGCTGCATCCACATCTTCTGGGCGAATGGGCTGCCCCCATTCGATATCCACCCGTATGGCATCTTTGCCATTGCTACGGGCGACTTTGTGCCAGCGTTCGGCGAATGCTCCTGCGATCATGTTGAGCACTTTTCGTCCTGGGCGCACAGCGTTGCGCACTGCAGCTTCCTGTAATCCAGTCCCCGAAGATGATGTCAAGTAGACATGCTGCCGGGTCAGCAATATCTGTTTGAGTCGAGGAATGATGTGATAAAACAAGGTGGCGAAATCGTGGCTGCGGTGTCCGACCATGGGACGAGTCTGAGCGGCCAATACTTCAGGAGCAACTTCTGTTGGACCGGGGATGAATAATTTGGGGGGTAGCATAAAGGGAGAGACTCCAAAGAAATGAAGAAAATATACATTGCAAAACAAACTCAACGTTGCTTGCAAAAGGATTTCATGCTATAGTGGCGTTCTGTGAAAAATATCCAGGGATGCCCAAATGCGTTGCCGGTTTTTATTTTATAGCGTCTGGCTTGTTTTTGCCAGAGGTGACCGGTATTTTTCCCTTGCCCGCCTACTGCTTTTACCGCCATGACCATTGCCGAAGTTGTTATTATCGTCTTGCAGCTGATCTTCCTGGAAGGCATTCTCTCGATCGATAATGCCGCCGTTTTGGGCGCAATGGTGTCGCAGTTGCCAGCAAATCGACCAATCCCCTGGCCGCATTGGCTGAGTTTCATGTCGAATTGGGGAGATCGGGTGTTTGGCCCACAACGGGTGGCTGCTCTGAAGGTGGGGTTATTGGGCGCTTATGCTGGGCGAGCTGTCATGTTGTTGTTGGCGACGGTGGTTATCGAAAATCCGTGGTTGCGGTTGTTAGGCGCAGCGTATCTTTTCAAGCTGGCCATCGATCATCTGGGATCGCCCCATGATGAATGGGATGAAGATGAGGAAGCGGAGGAGCTGGCGCAAAAGGTGGTGGGCAAGGGGTTTTGGTCGGTGGTGTTGGCGGTGGAGCTAGCGGATCTGGCCTTTAGTCTTGATAATGTCGTGGCGGCGGTGGCTTTGAGTCCGGTGCTCTGGGTAGTGTTGTTGGGCGTCGCTCTTGGCATTTTGACGATGCGTTTCGCCGCACAGATCTTCACTGTGCTTATCGAAAAAGAGCCTGTGCTTTCGACGGCTGCTTATCTGCTTGTGTTGGCCATTGGCGTCGAGGTTCTTATTTCAGACATCACGTTGTTGATGGGGAAAGAGTTTGATTTTGCGAGCTGGCAGAAATTCAGCATCTCTATTTCGATTTTGGTATTATCTGTGATATACGCCCATTCATCATGGTTGCAACGGATGTTGAGGCCAATCTTTGGCGTTGTCCAGGTTGGTTTTTATTACATCAATCGATTGGTTGATCTTTTGCTTTATCCTTTTTCCTGGTCTTTCAAAAAGCTTTTTCAGGGATTTGCTTTTTTGTTCCGACAAATCCGTCCTCAGAAGAACATTATCTGACACGATCTCACCCAATCCCATTATTTCAGGAGGTGCTATGTGTCTACACTGTCCGAGAAGTATGTCAATGCGATCGATGGCCTGACAGAATGGCTTGGATGGCTTTCCCAGATGCTGACTGTACTGGTGGTCGTCATCGGATTCATGAACGTGGTGTTGCGGTACACCGGGTTTATGATTGGTGTGCGCCTGACATCCAACATGATCATCGAGTTGCAGTGGTACATTTATTCATTGGTATTCGTTTTTAGTTTTCCCTATATTCTCAAGCATGATATCAATGTGCGGGTGGATTTTTTGTATGGGCAATGGCCCAAGCGGCGGCAGGTGTTGGTCGATTTTATCGGCAATTTCTTTTTCCTGATTCCATTCCTCATCCTGGGCAGCTATATTGCCTGGCCCGCGATTCTGCAGTCGTGGGGGTTGCGGCCCAATGGCAGTTGGGGAGCGATGGAATGGTCTCCTGATCCAAGCGGCTTGCCCCGGGCGCCGATTAAGTCGATGATTATTTTTGGATTTATTACCTTGCTGCTCCAATCCATTGCCGAGCAGATTAAATACTGGTGGTATTTGCGCGGCAAGGCGTCAGATGAAATTTTGGAAGAGAAGGAGCACGACGCACCGTTGCGGATCGAATAACCTGACAGATTATCTCGCAGCAATTCTTCTTGGAGAACGATTATGGCATCTACGACGCTGTTGGGCTTGCTAGCCCTTTCGATGTTTGTATTTTTCTTTGTACTAATTTTGATTGGTTATCCCGTGGCATTTTCTTTTGCCGGAACCGCGGTTATCTTTACTGTGTTGGGCATTGCCTTGGGGGCGTTTAACCCCAATCTACTAAAGTTACTGCCCAGCCGCTGGTTTGGGAGTATGAATAATTTTACATTATTGGCCATTATCTTTTTCGTGTTCATGGGGGCGGTGTTTGAGAAATCAGGACTGGCGGAGCAATTGCTCACGACGATTGGTATTGTGCTGGGGCCGCTACGCGGTGGCCTGGCTCTGACGGTGGTCATCGTGGGCACTTTGCTGGCTGCGGCCACGGGCGTCGTGGCGGCCACAGTCATTGTGATGGGGTTGATGTCATTGCCCATCATGGTGAAATATAAATACGACCATCAGTTGGCCACGGGAGCGATTATTTCTTCGGGCACTCTGGCCCAGTTGTTACCTCCCAGCCTGGTGCTGGTAGTGCTTAGCGATCAGGTTGGGATCAGCGTGGGGGATTTGTTCATGGGGGCGCTGATTCCGGGCCTCATTTTGGCTGGCCTGTATGCTGCATATGTGCTGATTGTCGCTTTTTTCAAACCAGAAAAAGCGCCGCCATTGCCGCCCGAGGCCCGCACACATCATGGTTGGGCCCTGTTTCGGCGAGTTCTGGTGGCTGTCGTACCGCCGTTGGTGCTTATTTTTGCCGTGCTCGGTTCCATTTTCTTTGGGTTTGCCACTCCCACCGAGGCGGGCGCCGTGGGCGCTTTTGGCGCTGTCGTGCTAACGGCCATGAATCGCAATCTCAGCTGGGATCTTATCAAGAGGGCTGCTCGATCCACGGCCAATATCACCGCATTGGTGCTGATGATTTTATTCGCCTCCACCTATTTCAGCATTGTATTTGACGGGCTGGGAGGACAGGAGTATGTCAAATCACTGCTGACCGACCTGCCAGGCGGTTATTGGGGATTTATTATTGTCGCCAATATCGCCATTTTCTTGCTGGGCATCAACCTTGAGTTTATCGAGATCAGTTTCATTGCCATGCCCTTGCTTGTGCCTGCCGCTCGAGAGTTAGGGGTGGACCTGGTATGGTTTTCGGTGATGATGGCCATCAACCTCAATATGGCGTTTATTTCCCCACCCGTGGGCTTCTCTCTATTCTATCTGCAAAGCGTCGCTCCTCCAGAAGTGAAAACCATTGATATTCACAAGGGGGCATTGCCCTTTATGGCGTTACAGGCATTGGGTTTAATTATTGTCATGTTTGTGCCTGAAACGGTGACATGGTTGGTTAACCTGTCGGCGCATTAATTAATCCATTGCGATGATGCCACCATAGAAGCGGGGCGCAACCAGAAGTGGCTGCGCCCCATTTTTATGCCAGGAAGAAGGTTGTTGGTTAGCCGATGCTGGGGAACTTGCTGGAGATGTAGCTCATGAAGCTGGCCTCGTTGATGCTGTTCCACTCCCAAATGCGTTGGCGGAACGCATCCCAGTGCTCGAAAATCGACTTGAAATCTGCGTCTTGTTGCTTGAACTCGTCATAAAGTTCATTGGCTGCGCCTTCGGCCGCGGCCAGCACTTCGTCGCTATAACGTCGTAGCTCGACGCCATACTCGATCAGCCGTTGTAGCGCTTCATTGTTTTTGGCGTTGTAACGGGCCAACATGGTCATATTGGCCTGATACGCCGCGGTTCTGATAATTTCCTGATACACTTCGGGCAACTTATTCCATTCATCCAGGTTGACTTGCACTTCCAGCGATGGGCCTGGCTCCCACCATCCAGGATAGTAGTAGTATTTGGCAACTTTGTGGAAACCAAGCTTCTCGTCATCATAGGGGCCCACCCATTCCGCAGCGTCGATGGCATTGGTTTGCAGCGCCTGGAAGATTTCACCTCCAGGAAGCACCTGCACGGTGACGCCTAGCTTATTCATCACCTTGCCGCCCAGGCCAGGAATACGCATTTTGATGCCTTCCAGGTCTTTGGGGGTGTTGATTTCTTTATTGAACCACCCACCCATTTGCGCACCGGTGTTTCCGGCGGGAAACTGAATGACATTGAATCGGTCTTTATAAAGCTGTTGCATGATTTCCAGCCCGCCGCCTTCATACAGCCAGGAGTTCTGCTGAGAAGCCAGTAAACCAAACGGCAGCGCGGTGCCAAAAGCCACTGCATTGGTCTTGCCCACATAATAGTAGGATGCCGTATGCCCCACCGGAACTGCACCTTGAGAAACGACATCCAACACCTGAAGCCCAGGAGCCAACTCGCCCGCGGCACGGGCGACAACGGTAAACTTGCCTCCAGTCATAGCGGTGACCCGTTGGGCAAAGGTCTCTGCACCGCCGTAGATGGTGTCTAAGGCGACGGGCCAACTGGTGGCCATTTCCCACTTTAGCTCGGGCAGCGCTGAGTCTTTGGCTACCTCCTTCTTCAACTCTTCGGCCTGTCCCGCAGCTGCTGTTTCCTCAGCGGGCGCAGCAGTTTCTTTGGAACCACACCCCACCAGCGCTAATGCAGCAGCGCCCAGCGCTCCGGCTGTGGCTGTCTTGAGGAATTCTCTTCGCTTCATGATGGACTCTCCTCACAGATAAATGAATGGGTGAAAGGGAAAGAATCTTAGGGTAACGATGAGTTCAGTGCGAGAATTTGCGTCATTTTAAGTGATTTTTACAATACTGTCAATTGATTCTTTGGTGGATCGCACTACATTCACACAATCGGTGTTGGTTTGCACATGCTGTGGTTTCTTCTGGAAGCGCAGGCATTCTTCAGGTGGTATTCGATGGCGTATGGTTTTTTTGAGTGTCACATTTCATTTGGTGTCGGGCTTGACAGAAGGGAGGTGAAAGTTATATGATTAGTGCTTGCAAAAAACTCGCTGAAGGAGCTTGGCGCGTGCTAAATGTGCGATGATGAGCTCGTTGGCGGGGTTATTCGAAAAGAAAACCATCGAAGGAGTCAATCACGTGTCTGAAAAAGCCAATATCACTCAAAAGGATAATAAAGATCCAAAAATAAAAGTGCTTCCCAAAAAACGTATTGTGCGTAAACTGGCGGTTGGGCAACAAGTGCAAGGCCGGGTAAAGCGTCTTACGGACTTTGGCGCATTTGTCGATATCAACGTCGGCACTGATGCTTTGGTGCATGTCTCTGAAATGAGTCAGCGTCGTGTGAAATCACCCAAAGACGTGCTTAAAGTGGGCGATGAGGTGACGGCCTGGATCAAAGCCCTGGATAAAGAACATAACCGTATCAGCCTGACTTTGCTTTCTCCGGGGACGCGCACGATCCGCGATCTTGAGGTCGGCGAGATTTTGACTGGTTCGGTAACGCGCATCACCAATTATGGCGCGTTTATTGATATAGGAGTGGGATATGAGGGCATGTTGCATGTCAAAGAAATGGGGCATGGCTATGTTAAACACCCCAGCGATGTCGTTCAAGAGGGACAAGAGATTCAGGTGGAGGTGATTAAAATCAACAGGCGACGCGGGCAAATCGATCTCTCCATCAAGAATTTGATTCCAAAACCTGAACCCGAAGAGAACGAAGAGGAAATACCGGATGAGGCGATGTTGGAAATCGAGGGAGAGGAAGAGGAAGAGGTGCTTTCGCCTTTTGAGTTGGCGTTAATGAAAGCTCAAGAGAAAAAAGGCAAGCGTAAAGCCAAAAAACGAAAAAAGAAAGTTTGGTACGACGATGAGGAAGATGAGATTATTCGTCGCACACTTGAAATCGCCGAAGGCGATCGCTAGTGCTACTGATTGTTCGATGCGTTTATTTTTAGATGGCTCCTTTCGAACATTTTGAACAAAAACAATGCCCGGCGAGTTTTCTCGTCGGGCATTTTGATGTTATGTCCTCATGTTCTTTTCTAGAAAACTCCTTCTTTCTCTAATTGTATTTGCCTGGCTCGGCGTTTCGTTGACGGGGTGCGCCACCACGCCCAATTATATGAGCTCTGATGGGCCTAGATATGTTGGCGTCAATCACACCAGAACACCGCTTGACGCTCATGATGGGATGCCTATGTTCGTTTCTTGGAATATCAAATATGCTCGAGATATCGATGGAGCCATTGAAACGTTTCAGAACACGCCCGAACTGGCCAATGCAGATGTGATCCTGCTGCAAGAAATGGATTTAGATGGTGTGGATGCCATTTCCCAAGCGCTACAACTAAACTATGTCTACTATCCAGCATCGGTGCATCCGAACACTGGGCGAGATTTTGGCGAAGCGATCCTCAGCCCCTGGCCTCTGTATGATGATGCTAAGGTTATATTGCCCCACGGAAGCATAAAAAACGGACAGATTCGTATTGCCGCACGGACCTATGTGCAGATTCCTGACGCCGTGATTTTAGCTTACAGCGTTCACACCGAGACAGCGCTGTTATCTCCTTCCAAACGACGGGACCAGGTGGATGTGTTGCTCGATGATGTTTCTCGAGATGTTCCTTACGTGGTCATTGGCGGTGATTTCAACACTGTTACGCCCCTAGAACGTAACGCGTTGTTGAAAATGATGGCGGATTCAGACTTTATTTGGGCGACAAGAGATGCGGGGGCGACTGTGCGGGAAGCTGGTTTCGGCCTTATTATGGATTATATTTTTGTGAGGGGGATGGAAGAAAAAGATGCAGGCGCCATTGATTCTGAGGCAAGCGATCATCTTCCCTTATGGGCCATAACCAGGATTTCTCATTGATCGGTTTTGTGTTGAAATAGGTAACTACTAACGTACCCGACTTCAATCACCACAAAGGCGCAAAGACACTAAGAACACCAAGAATTTCAAAGCTTTTTCTTTCCTTCGTGCCTTTGTGGCTTCGTGTCTTCGTGGTTTCTAGCCGGGATACCTTAGTAGTAACTGAAATAGTGTTTTTTCTAGCAACCTGGCATAAATTTCATGTCCAGTCGCCCACCGATTGAAGTCAGGGCCTCCGGTCACTTGTTAGCCTGCGCTGACAGCCCTTTGATGATGTCAGTGTAGCGTTCTTTTTCTTGTTGGGGGTATAGTATACTTACCCATTGTTGAGCCTTTTGCTGGCGCATTCAGCCATATCAGGCATTCATGCCGTATCATGCCCCAAATTCAATTTATTTCAAGGATCCTATACCGTGTTTGATTTCAACGAATATCAAAAACTTGCTTTACGCACCGCAGGAAATCATGGCGATTTTGAAAAGACCCTGATGTATACCGCCCTTGGGCTCAACGGAGAGGCGGGCGAAGTGGCTGAGCATATCAAAAAGGCCTTTTTTCATGGTCACGAGTTGGATCGTAGCAAACTGGAAAAAGAACTGGGGGATGTGTTGTGGTATCTGGCTGTCATGGCCGACACCATGGACATCTCGTTAGAGGAGATCGCCCGCCATAACATCGAAAAATTAGCCCGGCGTTATCCGAATGGTTTTTCGGAAGAACGCTCCCGTAATCGGGACGAATAGAGGTTACCGATTGAAGACTCGCTTTCGTTTGACGCTGTTGTCGTTGTTGCTCCTTGCGGCGCTTCTGCGCCTCTATCATCTGGATACTCAGAGCCTATGGTATGACGAGGGGGTGACAGCGCGCGTTTCGCAAATGGGCGTGTCGGAACTAACTTTTTGGACAGCCAACGATATCCAACCACCACTTTACTATTTGCTGTTGAACAGCTGGTTGCGACTGTTGGATCCCTGGCCAGGCAACATCGCCTATCTCATGCGATTTATTTCTGCCAGCTTCGGCTTATTACTCGTTCCTGTGCTGGGGATCATGGCGCGTAAGTTATGGGACGATTGTGCGGGCCTGTTGGTGGCCATGGTAGTTGCCGTGTCGCCTCTGATGGTCTATTACAGCCAGGAGGCCCGCATGTATGCCATGCTGATCTTTCTAGTTTCGTTATCCGCCTGGTGGATAGTGCTGCTTTTGGCGCACAGTTCGCATCGTACAGGGGCGTTGCAACAGGATGCAGAAAAGAAAAGATTACTCTTTCTTGGACTTTACACACTGACTGGCCTGGCCGCCATGTACACGCATTATTTCGCCGGATTCGCCCTGCTGGCATTGGCGCTTTATTGGGCGCACGTATGGATTCGAGAAAACAAGAATTACCGCGCCCTGGTCGGTTTTGTCCTGGCCAATGGCCTCATCTTGATAGGTTATTTGCCCTGGCTACCTGCCATGTTGCAACGTTTTCGGGTCGATAGCAGTTATTGGACGGGGGTGTTGAAGATAGATGAGGCGTTATTCCACACTGTCGACAACTTCACCGTGGGCGCTACCGAAGTGTTTCAAGAGACGATGGCCTTACGTTGGCTTCCCTGGTTTGGGGGTGCCGTGATTCTCTGGATAACTGGTCTGATCCTGTCTCGCCGCCGGGAAGATCAGCGACCATTGGCTTTGGTATTGCACTGGTTGCTGTTGCCTCCCCTCATGATTCTGTTTCTCGCTTGGCGAACCCCCAAATTCAATCCTCGCTATCTGCTCATGAGTTGGCCCGCGTGGGCATTGCTTGTTGGAGGTGGCGCCGCTACCCTGTTGCATCCGCAGCGATGGCTGGGGTTTCGCTCCAACTGGCTCCGCTATGCAACGCGCACTCTGGGCATCATCACTTTGCTGCTGGTGACCACTGCCAGCGCCATCGGATTGGACAACTGGTACAACGATTCCCACTTCGCTAAAAGCGCATGGCGAGAAGCCATCACCTATATGTTTCATCAGCACCACGAGGATGAAGCTGTGTTGTTGGTTTCGGGCCACGCCTATCCCGTTTTCGACGCCTATCTGCCTCTCGACGCCCCTAGGCAATGGCGCGTTCCCCGTTTTCGTCTGCCCGAGATCGATGTTCTGGATGTCAACCATATCTTGGGCTGGCAGGAAAGCGCACACGCTCTGAATGGAAATTTGACCGGATATGGGGGCGTCTGGCTTTTCTTGTGGCAAGACGACGTTGTCGATCCCGCGCACGTGGTCACCATTCAACTTGAGCGTTATGGAGATGAACAACCCGTTCCCTCCTTCGCTTTTCTGGGATTGCGGCATTTTCGCCTGCCGCCAGATTTTCATGTGCCGGAGCAACCACCAATTGCATTGGCTGGCCAACCGTTTGCATCAGGCCTGGAGCTGGTTGGCGTGGAGCCGAAGGATCATGGACTTTGGCTGTATTGGCGCGCCAATCGTGCCGATTTGCCAGATATCAAAGTGGCGCTCTCCCTCCAAAAAGATAAAAAACTGTTGGTGGATATCAATCAGCGCCCTGTGGGGTACCATTTCCCCACCACGCGTTGGAATCTGGGCGATATTTACCCCGTCTGGGTGCCAGCGCCTGAACCTCCCGACGGAGCTCGCCTTCAAATTCACGTTTATTTGGCGAAAGATAATGCAGTCTCACTGGGTGATTTTACGGTCGTGCTACCCGTAACGAAACAGGCTTCACAGCATTAACCCTCAGCCAGCCTCGGGCGCTGGCTTTTCTATTTTTCAAAAAGTGGGGCTTTACCCGTATCCATTTTTGGGATTTTGCGTTAGGGAAGGGTGGATATCAACGAATTCATCATCAATTCTCATGTGGAGGAAGTATGAGTAACGCCCCCTTCGATAACGCGATACGCTGGCGGCCTGGCGAAAGGCTGCACCATCTCTTCGAGGCCCGTTGCGATGATCTCATCAGCCGGGGCGAGGGAGATCACCCAGCCATCATCTGGGAAGATGAAATCATCACCTACCAGGCGCTGGATGCGCGCGCCAACCAGCTGGCCCGCTATTTGCGACGGCAGGGCGTGCAGCCGGGCGACCGGGTGGGCATCCTGCTGGAACGCTCTGTCAATACCTATGTTGCACTGTTGGCCGCGCTCAAGGCCCATGCCGCGTATGCGCCCCTGGATCCCAGCTTTCCCCAGGAACGCGTGGCTTTTATCGCCGGGGACGCGGACTTGAAATACATCATCACCACCTCCGATTTTCGAGCGCATCTGGAAGTGGAATCGCCACTCATCTGTCTGGATGAAGTCGATGATCGCGTGCGGGCGGAGGACAAGGCCCGGTTGACCGCGGATGAGTTGGGGCAGACCGAGGATCAACTCTGCTACATCATCTACACCTCTGGCTCCACTGGTCGCCCCAAGGGCGTAGCCATCGAACATCCCAGCATCTGCAATTTCGTGCGGGTGGCCGGCGAGGTCTACGACGTGCGAGAGGAGGATCGGGTGTACCAGGGCATGTCCATCTCTTTCGATTTCTCGGTGGAGGAGATTTGGGCGCCGTTGGTCGCTGGAGCCACCCTGGTTCCTGCGCCCGGCGACATGAAATTGCTGGGGGATGAGCTGGAATCCTTTTTGCGGCGGCATGAGATCACGGTTTTCTGCACGGTGCCCACGCTGCTGGCCACCATCGAACATGATCTGCCCCTATTGCGATTGCTCATCGTGGGCGGCGAAGCCTGTCCAGCAGAGCTGGTGCGGCGTTGGCATCGGCCCGGACGGCGCATCCTCAATACTTATGGCCCCACCGAGACCACGGTCACCGCCACCTGGGCCGAACTGCATCCCCACAAACCTGTAACCATCGGACGGCCCATGCCCACCTATGCGGTGGCGCTCCTGGGGGAGGACCTGAAGCCTGTCGCTCAGGGCGAGGCGGGGGAAATTTGCATCGCGGGCATTGGTTTGGCCCGGGGCTATGTCAATCGTGACGATCTCACCGAAAAGTATTTCATCCCCGATTTTCTCCAACTCCCCAACAACCCCTCGGGCCGTCTCTATCGCACCGGCGATCTGGGGCGCATCAATGAGGAAGGCGAGATCGAATTTCTGGGACGCATCGACACCCAGGTGAAGATCCGCGGCTATCGCATCGAGCTCAGCGAGATCGAGTCGGTGCTGATGCGCGTGCCCGAGATCGATCAGGCGGTGGTCAGCACCTTCGCGGCCACGCCCGACGCGTCGCCCGAGCTGGTGGCCTACTGCACCCTCAAGCGCGGGATCGAGAGTCTGCCTCCCAGCGTCCTCAACACCCTCAGGGCCTACCTGCCCGCTTACATGATACCCGCCTACATCGAGGTGCTGCCTGAGTTGCCCCTGCTGCCCAGCGGCAAGGTGGATCGCAAGAAGTTGCCGCGGCCCCGCGGGCCTCGATTCGTGGCTGCGCAGGACGCGTATGAACCCCCGACGACTGAGATGGAACGCGTCATCGCCGACGCCATCGCCCGGGCGTTCAACCTGGAACGGGTTTCGGTGACCGGAGATTTCTTCACGGATCTGGGCGGCCATTCTCTGGCGGTGGCTTCGGCCGCCTCCTTGCTGCGCAAAGAGGCCGGACTTTCTGACATCGCGTTGGGCGATTTCTATCGCTATCCCACGGTGCGTAAATTGGCCGCGTTTGTACAGGAGAAGCAGTCCGAAATCCCGGCGGACGCCAGCGTCTCTCCCCCGTTGATGGCAGATGTCTATCGCGCCAGCGACCGCAAGGTGTGGTTGGCGGGCCTGGTGCAGGCCATCTTCCTATTCATTTACGCAGGCGTTTCGGCCCTGCCCCTGGTGTGGCTGCTGAATTGGAGCGTGCAACGCCCTGCCTGGAATCCCACCGAGATCGCGCTGCTGGTCGGCAACAGCGCGCTGATGACGCTGGGCATTTTCGCACTCCTCCTGATCTGGCCCATCCTGTTGCGCTGGCTATTGCTCCCCTCTCGGCCAGAAGGTGAATACAACTTGTGGGGCTGGTTCTTTTTGCGCTGGTGGATGGTGAACAAGGCCACCATGTTGGCTCCCCTGGCCCTGCTCAAGGGCACGCCTCTGCTCAACCTCTTCTACCGGCTGATGGGCGCGAGCATTGGCCGCGGCGTTCTCATCGAGACGCACTTCCTTCACGCCCCCTATCTCATCACCCTGGGCGACGCGGTCAGCATCGGGCCCAGCACCCAACTCTTTGCCTACGAGGTGCAAAATGGTTATCTGCAGCTGCGACGAGTGACCATTGGCCAGCGCTGCTACATCGGCTCCAACAGCGTGGTGATGCCGGGCGCCCGCATGGAGGACGGAAGCCTGCTGGGCGATCAATCGCTGCTGCCCGCAGAGGTGGTCATTCCGGTCGGAGAGAGCTGGGTGGGCTCGCCCGCCAGTAACAACACCCGCCTCAATCGCCGCATCTTGCATCTGAAAACCCTGTATGAGACTTCATGGAAGAAGCCCAAAACCGCCCCCGGGTTCTTTACGACGCTGGGCCTGGCTCTGGCTGTGCTGTTTGTGCTGTTTGTGCCCTTTTTGGCCACCATGAGTGCAGCCGAGGTGATGATTTTAGCTTACGAGTGGTGGGGACGAGCGTATTACATGCTCAGCGCGCCCGTCGCGGGCCTGACCTTCGTGCTCGTTCTCTCCATCACCATCATTCTCGCCAAACGCCTGGTGCTGCCCGAGATCGACGAGGGCTTGTACGAAGTGGATAGCCTCCTCTACATCCGCAAATGGATCGCAGATGCGCTGATGGAAATCAGCCTGGGCATGACCAACGCCCTCTATTCCACCCTTTATCTGCCGATGTTCTTGCGCCGGATGGGGGCGAAGATCGGGCGTCTGGCCGAGATCTCCACCATCTCGCACATCACCCCCAGTTTGCTCACCATCGAAGATGAGAGCTTTCTGGCCGATATTGCGCACGTTGGCCCCTCCTACGCCTATCTGGGCATCCTGGGCGTGAAGCCGGTGACCATTGGTCGGCGCTCTTTCGTGGGCAACGCCGCATTCGTGCCCGGCGGCGTCTCCATCGCTGATGGGTGTCTGATGGGCGTTCTCTCTATGCCAGCAACCGAAACGCTCCCCCAGGGCTCTTCATGGCTGGGCTCGCCCGCCTTCTACCTGCCCAAACGTCAGGTCAATCAAGATTTCGATGACTCCCTCACCTACTCGCCTCCTTGTGATCTCTATCTCAAGCGATTGGGATATGAGTTCTTCCGCATCATCCTGCCCCCCACCCTTCTCGCCATGGTGGGTGGATTCCATGTGATGAGCATTGCCCTGGTGTTGGAGCGTTTCGGTTTGCTTGTGGCCGCGGTGCTCTCGCCGGTTCTGTTTCTGTTAGCGGGACTGGTCGTAACCGCCATTGTTAGCATTATCAAGGATTCGCTCGTGGGCCAGTATCAGCCCCGGATCGAGCCCTTGTGGAACATCTTTGTGCGTCGCACCGAGCTGGTGACCGCGTTGTACGAAAGCGCAGTCGTTCCTATCTTGCTCAGCTTCCTCACCGGCACGCCCTTTTTGGCCCCCATCTGGCGGCTGCTGGGCGTAAAAGTGGGCAAACGCTGTTTCATCGAAACCACCTTCCTTACCGAGTTCGATCTGGTGGAGATCGGCGACGACGCGTCCATCGGCTTCATGTGCTCGCTGCAAACCCATCTGTTCGAAGATCGAGTGATGAAGATGTCATATGTGCGCATTGGCGATGGTTGCACCATTGGCCCGCGGGCCGTGGTGCTGTACGATTCGCTGCTGGAGGCGGATGTACAACTGGATGCGCTTTCATTGGTGATGAAGGGGGAGACCCTGCCCGCGCATACTCGTTGGCAGGGCTCACCCTCCAAACGAATCGTTATTGGAGGCAATCATGATCGGCTATCTCTCAAGCCCGAAATGGCGCAGCGCGTTCTCGACGCTCCCCAACATCCGCACCTTGTTCCCGTTCCGCTTTCGGGCCCGGCCATCGGCGACTACGCGGGCCGCGGCTATTCGGCCAGCGACAGAAGCAGACATCCAGCCTATTTGTGAGCTGATCAATGGTTTCGCCGCCCAAAAACTGATGCTGCCACGCACGGTTGATCAGGTGCGCCGGACCCTGTCGGATTTTGTGGTGGCTGAAGATGGCGGGCGCATTACTGGCTGTGGCGCACTGACCGCGTTGGACGGAAGTCTGATGGAAATCCGCTCCCTGGCCGTGCATCCCGACATGCACGGCCAGGGCATTGGCGCACAACTGGTGGCCCGATTGCTCGAGAAAGCTCGTGTGCGCGGCGCTCAACGCGTCTGCGCTCTGACCTTATCGCCGGAATTTTTTGCGAAGCAAGGCTTCCATGTGGTAAATCGCTGGCAAATCAGCCCCAAAATCTGGCAGGAATGCGTGTATTGCCCCAAATTCCATGCTTGCGATGAAGTGGCGGTATTGAAAGAGTTGGGGAAGTAGGATACAATCGGGGAAAATCCATGACAAGCAGTTGAAAGGCCGTTCGATGGTTCGGACTGGGCCTTTTTTATGCCAAAAACATTACAAAAAGGTGTTCAAAATGAAAATTCTCGTTATCAATTCCGGCAGTTCTTCAATCAAGTATAAGCTCTTCGACACCGAGACGCATCAGATGATGTGCTCGGGTCTGGTGGAGCGCATCGGGCTGGAGGGGAGCCGCGTGAAACATGAGATACACAACGACGGCGGCGTACAGACAGTCGTACGGGAGACGCCCGTGCCCGATCATGAGATAGGCCTGAAGCTGGTTGCAGGTCTGTTGGTGGAGCCGGGCATCGCGGTTATCGCCGGTCCGCAAGAGATCACTGCGGTGGGACACCGAGTGGTGCACGGCGGCGAGCGCTTCAGCCAGACCGTGGTCATCGATGATGAGGTCATCCAGGTCATTCGCCAGCTCATCCCCTACGCGCCATTGCACAATCCTGCGAATCTGGAAGGCATTCTGGTGGCCCGTCGCATCTTCGACCGGGCTGCGCAGGTGGCAGTCTTCGACACCGCTTTTCATCAAACCATGCCCGCCCGGGCCTATCGCTACGCCCTGCCCGATGCGCTTTATCGGGAACATGGCGTGCGCGTCTATGGCTTCCATGGCACATCCCATCTTTACGTGAGCAAGAAGGCCGCAGAATGGTTGGGCAAGCCCCTGGCCGAAACCACGCTGATCACAGCGCATCTTGGCAATGGCGCCAGCATGGCCGCGGTGAAGGATGGGCGATCGGTGGACACCACCATGGGCTTCAGCCCGCTGCCGGGACTGATGATGGGCACTCGCAGCGGCGACATCGATCCTGCCATCATCTTTTATCTGGCCAACAATTTGGGCCTGTCGTTGGTCGAGATCGATAACCTGCTGAATAAACAATCTGGCCTGCTGGGCGTCACCGGCAGCAGCGACGTGCGGGATGTCATCGAGAAGATGGAGGGCGGGAATGAGAACGCCCGCCTGGGGTTGGAGATGTATGCGTATCGCATCAAAAAATACATCGGCGCATACCTGGCCGCACTGGGTCAGGTGGATGCGCTGGTCTTCACCGCGGGCGTGGGCGAAAATAGCCCTCTGGTGCGAAAGATGAGCTGCGCGGGCCTGGAGCCTCTGGGCATCGTGCTGGACGATGCGAAAAACAACGCCCGGTCCGATGGCGTCATGACCATTCATGCTGATGAAAGTCCAGTGAAAATTCTGGTCATCCCCACCAACGAGGAGCTGGAAATCGCTTTGCAGACGGTTGCGGTTTTGGCATAAAGAACCGCTGGAGGCCATCGAAAAATTTTCAAAGTGATCGCCACTTTTTTATTTCCGGGTGCGAATGGTGTATGATGAAGGGCCACCCCAAAACATGAACAGGTAACGCACCCCTCACGAGTTGCATCCAATGACTGGTATCGAAATCGATCTCGATATTTATCCCGATGAAGCGGCCCTCCTCAAAGGACTGAAGCGCGGCGATCCCGAAGCTTGC
Organism: uncultured Caldilineales bacterium; assembly: GCA_964650295.1. Lineage (GTDB taxonomy): Bacteria > Chloroflexota > Anaerolineae > J102 > J102 > M2005. The sequence continues at coordinate 23,324 of CAZYSY010000190.1, forward strand.
GCCTGCATGATCAAGCAGTACGCCCCTCGAGTGTACGCCATTGCCATCCGCATGGTCAATGACCCGGATGAAGCGGAAGAAGTCCTGCAAGAGACGTTCATCAGCGCCTGCAAGAACATTCACAAGTTCGAGGGACGCAGCGCTTTGGGCACCTGGTTGCATCGCATCGCCACCAATGCGGCGCTGATGCACTTACGCAAACGCAAAAATCGAGAAGTCTCGCTGGACGCCCCCGTTGAAATGCACGGTGGCGAAGATGTGTATCGCGAAGTGCAAGACTGGGCTTTTGCGCCCGATGATCATGCCATGAACAGCGAGACCAGAGATGTGTTGGAGAAGGCCATTTCCGAATTGCCCGAGACCCTGCGAACCGTCTTCATCCTCAGAGAGATCGAAGGTTACAGCACCGAAGAAACCGCCAACATCCTGGGCATCAGCGTGTCGGCGGCGAAGGTGCGATTGCATCGAGCCCGATTACGCTTGCGCGAATCCCTGGCTCCTTACTTCACTCAACCTGCCTGACATCGGCCACCTGTTATGAGCGCTTCTCCTGTTCGACCTCACCAGCATGATGAAAATGAGTGCGGCCGTGTGTTGACGCACCTCAGTGACTATATCGATCACAAACTCTCGCCCGAATTATGTGAGGAGTTGGAAGCTCATCTGGCCGAGTGCGAGAACTGCCGCGTCGTATTTGATACGTTGAATAAGACCTTATATCTGGTGCATCAATTGCGAGAAACTCCCCCCAAATTGCCTGAAGCTGTGGAGTACCGGCTCTTTGCGGTGATGAAGCTCGAGCAGTTTATTCCCAAGAAGCAGAAATAACGCCACATCGTTTCATTGGACGCAGCAAT
>CAZYSY010000191.1:0-15776 GCA_964650295.1 uncultured Caldilineales bacterium
CAGGTCAGAGATACCAACGAGTAAGCATTCCTCCTCCGTATCATCACTATCAAGATCATCAATGGGTAAAAACGACGAATGCGTGGAAAACAATCCGTAAACAAGCGTTCCGTGGAAAATCATCCTGAATATGGGGATGAATACCAGCATTTACAGGAAACTTATAGTGCAATACAGGCGAAGATCAAGACGCTTATCCCGCCGGTGATGGCTGCTGACCAACGCGCGGCGATTGCTGCACTGAAAGGGAGCGAAACCTATCGGAATGAGCTGAAACAGGCGCTCCGGGAACCTTATTTCGCACGTGTGGATTGGCGTTCCAATGGAAAACCACCAGAGATTTTTTATTTCGGAAAGCATGAATTCTCTGAAAAGAGCGTCTTCTCTTGGAAAGCGCCGGTCTCCCAAATTTATTATCTCGGAGAATGGGATACAGAACCGGGAGAGCGGCTACTGAAGCGAACTTTCAGTATCAGCCATAACCAACTTCATGAAATACGCGATGAAATTGTTTCTCCCAAGCGTCAAGAATTACTGAAATTGAAAAGGGCAACATCAGCCGAGTATGCTATGTTCGGCGACGAATTGCTGGCGACAATGCTGGCAGAGGCCCGTCCCGGCAGGTTGCATGAAATTATCGCCTCCATTCAGGCAGAACAATATAAAATAATCAGTTCTCCCCTGGAACAATTTTTAGTCATCCAGGGCGTGGCCGGCAGTGGTAAAACTGCCATTGCCCTTCATCGTTTGGCTTATCTCCTCTATAACAAAAGGGGGGCGGGAGGAATTACGCGAAAGGATGTCTTATTACTGGCCCCCAGCCATCTCTTCCTGCATTACATCGAACGCGTGTTACCTGAATTGGGGGAACGCGGCATTGCGCAAATGACATTTGAGCAATGGATGTTCGAAAAGCTCGAAATAGAAGTCGATTATGTGCCCGAAGAAGATGCCATAGAAACGCTGCTGAACAAAGATATCTCGGAACCTGTTCGGATCATGCACTATCGGAATGCCCGTCATTTGGGATCGTTGGAGATGAAACGATTGCTGGATCTGTATATCGAGCGATTATTTGCTCAAATTATTGCTGATTTGGGTATATTCAGCTTTTCCTTTGTGCTCGATCCTCAGCTCTCCCGCGATCTTAGCGATCCAGAAGATACAGAGTTCACCCATACACTTGCCCCTGGAGAAATCTACAAGATATTTCGGAAAGAATGCATCACCAACAACTCCAATCAGGCATTAAATACGTGTCAGATCACTCTAAAAAAGACGCTGTACCAATTGTTCATTAACCTCATCAATGATTGGCTGAAAAATGTACAACGTGCGCATATCCGAGAAAATATTCAGCGGGAAATGGGTGCTGCTCTTGACCATCGTCTTACAGAATACTTCAAGGCCTGGAGGAAAGTTAATGTGCCCCTCGCTTATCGCAGGTTGTTCAGGGATAGCGCGCTACTTCAGGAAGTGGGCAGGGGAATATTCAATCGTTGGGACCTGGAACTGATACACATTGACGCTCCCAAGCACGGAACCCCCTTCCGATTCAGCGATTTAGGCGGATTGCTTTACCTGCACATTTTGTTGAATGGGATTGATCCCAAAGAGAAATTGGGCCATATTGTTATCGACGAAGCGCAAGATATCTCACAATTGCAATTTTACGTCATTTCCCAATACAGTCGAAACCAATCCATGACAATCATGGGGGATTTAGGCCAGTGCATCTATGTTGATTTGGGATTGCGAGACTGGGATGATCTCAAGAAGGCGGCAGTTGACGCTACCTGGGAAAATTACTATCTACAAAAAAGCTACCGATCAACTGCCCAGATCATCCGATACGCCGCTGGTTTACAACAACGAATCGGCGAACAGTCAAATGTGCAACCTGTTCCCATCGCCAGAGAAGGCGAACCGGTGGAAGAAGTCAGATTCGCTAACGAAGAGGAACGAGGCAGATATATCCAAAAGATGCTGCTTCAAGAACAGGCGCGAGGATATAAATCTATTGCAGTGGTCACAAAAACAGCCGCCGGCGCCAGGAATCTGGGAAAACAGCTTAAACAGATGGGCGCCGGAGATGTGATGTTGATCGCTGATCACAATCAGACTTATGGGGGAGGCAGCGTTATTATCCCAAGCTATCTGACAAAAGGTTTGGAGTTCGATGTGGTGTTCATCGCCGATGCTGATGCCAACACCTATCATGCTGAACATCTGGACGCCCGTTTACTCTATGTTTCCCTGACCCGGGCCTCGCACAAACTTTACGTGGGATGGATTGGACAATTAACGCCATTGCTGGATAGTGCAGTCACCCATTTGCAACTCACAAATCAATACGAAGCGAACCTGGAGCCCGAATTGGTGACCATCGAAGAGTATGCTCAGCAAGCGGCAGACCGTTTATCGCCTGATTACTATGTAGAGCGACTGGTAGCGGGAGGCAATCTTTCGCTGCTCGACGAAGGAAGAATCGATGCAACGACATTGTCTGTGCTGTCTTCCAGGTGGCATAAAAAATCTGGTGACGAGAAAACAGCTGTTGAATTGTCGCCCGAGGTCAAGGCGGACATTCGAGATCAAATTGAAACATGGAGAGCCCAAAATAAATTTGAAATTGAAGAGGCGTTGGCTTTTATGCAACTCAGTTATGGGTTGTTACGAAACGTCATACGAACGACTGGCATCGAACTGCCCCCAGGAAATGAGACCAATTGTATTCCACAAGCCCTTGTTTTGGCGCGTTTCCTGTATGCGATTCGAAGTCAGAACATTGACTATTCGGTGGGGGCGGCCACGACTGAAAAACAGGTGCTATCAGTGATTGCCCGACATCGCCGATCAGCAGCTCAGGCACAGCTCCAAATTCTTATCGATCATGGTCTGGTTTCGTTTAGAAAATACCGGCGGGGCGATCGCATCAGTGTCGGTGATGAGTGGGTTGAAGGCCTGCTGGCGGCGGCGTTGGGGGCTGATCCTGAGCAATGGGAGCCTGAGCTGAGACAATACCTACCACGCCTGCCTGAACCGATCCTCTCAACATTGCCCAACAACCATGAATAGCGAAAAGTTTTACCTCCGCCTGGTCGATCTCATCAGGCAACAGGAACAGAAACAAAAAGTTCTGGATGAGGAAAACCGGCAAATTGCGGCGGAGATCGACGCTGTGCTGGATATGATGGACGCGCTGCAGCTGCGGATTGAGAAGCTGCAGGAAATGAGGCGTCAAATGGCGTCAAGTCATGTTGAGATCGAACAGGATATGACGCAACAAGTTGTCGATGTCCTCGCCACGATCTTGCAGGAATCCGAGGAGAATCTGACTCGGTGCTGGTATAATGGCTGCGACGCTCAGCAGATGGAAATGCCTTATCTGTTTTTCTATGATATCGAGAGTAATCAACTTGGGCTAGTTTTGCCATTACCGACGATGGATGCTGATTCGACTCCCCAGTACGCAGGGACCATCATTGCAGGCATCCTGGTTGCATCTCTCAGTTTGCCCGAGAATGTATGGGAGAAAGTAGACATTGGTGAATGGAATGATTTTACTGCAATAACAGGCAATGCCGGTGATTTCGACGAAGAAACGCTCTTTCGTGCAGTGAGTGATGCAATTACCCAGCAGTTTGCGGAATCAGACATAACTGACTGGCTCATTCCCTCCCCCATACCCATATCAAAAACAATCTGGTCGGATGGCTGGATCGCCAGTGAAACTGACGATGCTACAGAGATGGCTGGTGAGCAATCCGCTGACAGTTCTTCGCCCAGCACAGTTTCGGAGCTGGTCCCAGCCTCACAGGAAAAGGCCGATGGATCGACAACCGGTATGGAGGATGATTGGGATGTGGGAGAGGGGTGGTATCAGAAACGAGATGTGCAATCCTGGCGTCGTCCGTTGAAAATCACGGCCACCAGCGAATGGAGCCGGGAGGCCCGAATGATTCGCACGATGTTCATCCGCATGATTGCAAAGGGATTTGTGGATGGGCACTACACGCTGCAAGAAAATCTCTGGTCAGGATTGCCTTATGAAGAATCGAAAAAGATGCAGATTTTTGTGGAGCGTTTGATAAAACAGGAAGCGCTTCTTGTCAAATCTGAGGGGGATTCGACGTTGGTCTCCGTAAATCCCCAATTTCTCGATGAAATTCAGACGCTCATAAGCCGCACCATAGATGATTTCTGGAAGGAGATCATCTACGAGTTCGAACCAACAGCATAATCATTATTCCTGCGGAAACCGCCCATGGCATTCGACAAAACCACCCGTAACCTGCTTTCCAATTTCGTCAGTGACGCCCGCGGCCTGCTGACCGAGGAATTCACCCGTCAGCTTCAGGCCATCTACGGCATGAATCCCGATACCGGCGAGGTCGCGGAGATGGCCGACCTGGCTGCACTGACCAACTTCCAGCGAGCCACCGCACAGATCCTGCGGGACACCATGGCGTACTATCTGGCGAACATGCCCGCGGCCAACGCCCGCGCCCGCCAGGAAGTGCTGGAGCGCATCGTGCGGGAGCAGGCCTTTACCGTGCTCAACCGCCTGGCCGCAGTGCGCATGGCTGAGGCCCGCGGCCTGGTCATCGAATCCATCGCCAGCGGCTATCAGTCCAAGGGCTTTCGGTTGTACGAGCACCTGGCCGGGCCCGCGCTGGGCGGCACCGGCGACGCCTACCGGACCTATCTCTTCAGCCTGTTCGACGAATTCGCGGTGGACCTGCCCGTGCTCTTCGACCGCTTCAGTCCCGAAGGCCGCCTCTTCCCCCGGGAGAACGCGCTGCTGGCCCTGCTGGACATGATGAACGCGCCCGAGATCGCCCCCCTGTGGGCCGAGGATGAGACCATTGGCTGGATCTACCAGTATTTCAACTCGGTGGAGGAGCGGCGGCGGATGCGTTCGGAAAGCCAGGCCCCCCGCAACAGCCGGGAGCTGGCCGTGCGCAATCAGTTCTTCACGCCCCGCTATGTGGTGGAATTCCTCACCGATAACACCCTGGGCCGCATCTGGTATGAGATGACCCGCGGCGAGACCGGCCTGGCCGATTCCTGTCGCTATCTGGTGCGCCGCCCCCTGGAGATCTTCCTGAAGCAGGTGGCGCTGGATGAACTGCTGCCCGCAGGCCCGGAGCAGACGGAAAAGGAACCCGACGCGGCCTGGTGGATGCACCTGCCCGAGACGCCCCACTGGCCGCTCTTCGCCCGGGTGGCCCGCGCCCTGCCCGGCCCGCAGGTGGCGCAGCAAATTCTGGATGAAACGGAGGCCGCGGACCTGGACGCATGGCTGGAGAGAGAACGCAGGCGTTTCAGCCAAACCCGCGCCTGGGAGGGAGACTCCGCCCGGCTGTGGCTGCTGATGTGGGTCTGGACCCGGCGCCTGCAAGCGCAGGGGGAGGACGGGCCGGATGAGGAAGCCTGGCCCGGGATGCAGGCCCTGTACCAGGCCTGGCAGCAGGCCCTGGCCCGGGAAGCCGAGGAGACCGACCAGGAAGCCCTGCTGAACCAGCCCGTGTACATCCCGCACCGCCCCCTCAAGGACCCGCGCGACATCCTTATGCTGGACCCCGCCTGCGGGTCCATGCACTTCGGCCTCTACGCCTTCGACCTCTACGAACGCATTTATCAGGAGGCTTGGGACCTGGAGGCCCGCCTGGGTGCGGACGCGCTGGCCCGGCCCCAGGACCTGCGCCCCCTGCGCGAAACCTATCCTGACCGGGACGCGTTTCTGCGGGAGATTCCCCGGCTCATCGTGGAGCGCAACATCCACGGCATCGATATCGATCCCCGGGCCGTGCAGATTGCGGGCCTGAGCCTGTGGCTGCGCGCGCAGCGCAGCTGGCACGAAATGGGCATCAAGGCCCTGGACCGCCCCGCCATCACCAAGTCCAACATCGTGTGTGCAGAGCCTATGCCCGGCGACCAGGCCCTGCTGGAGGAATTCATTGCGAACCTGGAGAACCCGGTGCTGGGCGACCTGATGCGCACGATTGTGGCGCGTATGGAGCTGGCGGGCGAGGCCGGCTCGCTGCTGAAAATCGAGGAGGAAATTTCGCAGGCTGTGGAGGAGGCCAGGAAGCGTCATGAGGAGATGATGCTGGCGCAGAAACGGCAAAAGGGCTTTTTGCCGGGCCTGGCGCCGGAAGACGCCACCAACACCCTGCTGGACTATGCCGAGCTGCCAGATATGGCCCATTTTTGGGAAGACGCTGAAGCCCATCTGCTGGATGCTCTGCGCGCTTACGCCGAACAGGCGGAGAACGGGGGTGGTTTTCGCAGGAGACTTTTCGCTCAGGATGCTGCCCAAGGATTTGCGTTTATTGATACGATCCGTAAGAAATATGATTTTGTGGTGATGAACCCGCCATTTGGGGAAACAAGCACCAAAACGAAAAAATATCTTGACAACAATTATCCTTCTTGGAATAAAAATCTACTCTGCAGTTTTATTGAACGTGGATGGGAATTACTTTCTTCATCTGGTGGTTTGGGGGCAATCTTTGATCGAACAGCAATTGTAAAAAGTTCTTATGAGGAATTTCGGCGCTTGTTACTTATTCCCGATAATAGAATAACCACAACGATCGATCTGGGATGGGGTGTTTTAGATGCAAATGTAGAAACAGTGGCATCAGTTTTACTTAAAGATAACTCAAACAAAGCAGTATTTTTTGATTTGAGAAATATCGATTCACAAAATAAATCCGTATTTCTCTTTGAACAAATGAAGGCAATTTGGACAGGAACGCCAGTAATAAATATTGAAGTCGAGAGTGGTATAACATTTCGTAGTATCCCAAATTCTGCTATTGCATATGACATGCCTCCCCATGTTCGAAATATCTTCAACAAGTTTAAGCCACTAAAAGAGAGTTATGCCTATGCGATCGTCGGTCATCAATTCAAGGCCGATCAACACATGCGTTTCTGGTGGGAAATCTCTACAATAAGTCCCCCCGAGCCTACCTGGAAAAGAATGTATAATGGTTCAGCATATTGTAGATATTACATTCCTCTTGTCGAAGTTACCTTGTGGGGAAGAAGCGGTCGCTTAGTTAGATACCATCAATCAGTCTATTTGAGAAATTCAAAATTTCAACAGAAGGAAGGTGTTGGTTATGGTAAAAGAGGAGACATTGTAGATGCCCACTTAATTCCACGTGGTTTTTTTTATACTAACGAAGGGCAAGGAATTATTAGCAATGATCATCGGATCCTATGGTGGTATTTGGCTTTGCTCAATTCTTCTATCTTCAGCTACATTATTAACTTATACTGTGGACAACATAAGCAATCTGGGTATGTTAATCTATTTCCTGTACCGGCAGAGCCTCAAAAATACAATTTGGTAATTGAGTTGGCGGAATCTGCTTATAGAAGAAAAAGATGGTTTGACGCGGGTAATGAATTATCTCCGATTTTTACAGGAATATTCGCACGACTTAAAGGAGAAAAAAGTAATTTTTTTGAACAATCTAAAATTGTATATCAAAAATTGCTTCATGAACTCAATAAAATAGCTGATAATATCGATAATTTGATTGCATCCATTTACGGTATTGATCATGAGAAAATTGGACTCAAATTGAATTTACCCGATGACGTGTTAATAATTTTCGGTACTGATAAAAACTTTTCATCAGTGTTGAGATCTATAGCATTTTCTCTAATTTCCTATCTAATTGGGGTAATCTGGGGACGCTGGGATGTTCGCTATTCGATTGATTCACAAATATCTTTTGAATTACCAGATCCATTTGCTCCATTGCCGAACATTCCACCAGGAATGTTGCAAGGACCTCAAGGAATACCAGCAACTCCCGATGATATACCCGAAGATTATCCAATAAATATTTTATGGTCAGGAATCATTGTTGATGATCCAGGGCATCAGATGGACATCATTGCCCATATTAATTATGCATTACAAGTTATTTGGGATGGGCAAGCAGAAACAATAGAAGCAGAGATTTGCAGGATACTAGATCAGCCATCCCTACGAGAGTGCTTTCGCAAACCTACAGTTTTTTTTGATGATCACCTCAATCGTTACTCTAAAGGCCGCCGCTATGCCCCCATTTATTGGCCTCTATCCACCCCCTCCGGCTCCTACACCCTGTGGCTCTATTACCACCGCCTGAATGATCAGATACTCTACACCGCGGTGAATGATTTTGTAGAGCCCAAACTCAGGGAGGTGAGCCAGGAGGTCAAACGCCTGCGGCAGCTCACTTTACGCACCCAGAATCAGGAAGACGACCTGGAGCGGCTGAGCGATCTGGAAGCGGAGCTTATCGGCTTCAAGGCGGAATTGCTGCGTATTGCGGCCTTCTGGCGGCCCAATCTCAACGACGGCGTGCAGATCACAGCCGCGCCTCTGTGGAAGCTCTTCCGCCACCGCCAGTGGCGCAAGCGCCTGCAGCAGACCTGGGGGAAGTTGGAAGCGGGCGAATACGACTGGGCGCATCTGGCCATGAGCATCTGGCCCGAACGCGTGGTTCCCAAATGCCGTCAGGACCGCAGCCTGGCCATCGCCCACGATCTGGAGGAGCTGTTCTGGGTGGAAGAGGAGGGGGACTGGCGTCTGCTTCAATCCCCGCCCCGGGAGATCGCGCGCCAGCGCCAACGCCAGCGCACACGGGTGCGTGAGGAGGTGCGGCAGGCGCTGGCCGAGCTGGCCGCGGGCCGGGCGCAGGACATGCCAGCGCGGGCGGTGTGGGAAAAACTGGCCGCGGGCGAATGGGATGACACCCTCCTGGCCCTGCGCCTGTGGCCCGAACGGGTGGCAAAGAAAGTGTGGGCGGACCGCAATCTGGCCCAGAAGCTCCAGCTAGAAATCCCGGCCAAGCGACGCAAAACTCCGACCAGAAAGTTCATCAAAGAACTGGTGGAGGCGGGCGAGCCAGCGTTGATCCCGTTGCTGGAACAGGCCCTGGCCGATGAGGATGCGCCCTTGGGCCAGGTGTGGGCGGAGCTGGCTGCGGGCGGGCGAGACGACCAGCCCCTGGCCCTGGCCCTGTGGCCCGAACGGATCATCGACAAATGCCTGGCGGATGTGAGCCTGGCGGAGCGTCACGGCCTGGCCCCCTTCTTCTGGACGCAACACCCGACGGGCGTGTGGCGTCGCCGCAAAGACCCTGACGAAGAAATCCAAGACGAAATCCAACGCCGTAAAAATCAATAGAAGAGTATTCCCATGAAAATCGCAACCTACATCAAGGAAAATATCTTCCTGCCCCGACTCCGAAAGGCTGAAATCCTGGTGGTGTACGATCCCCGGCGTCGTTATCGGGCGCTGTGCCAGGAGCTGGCCGCCGCGTATGACGACATCCAGCTCGTCGACGCCACCGAAAACAGCATCATCAGCCGTGAACAGGCCCTGGAAGCGCTGAGGCGTCTGGGCAACCATCAGCCATCCATCAAAGGCCTGCTGATCTACGTGCCCGCGGTCGTCCCCATCTCGGATGAAGAGAAACAGCGGGACCCCTTTGCCCTCTACGCCGTCGCGGGCGATTACTTCCCCCGCAAAGAGGGCGATGAATTCATGCAGATCTGCCTGCGGGCCAAACAGGATCATGCCACCGAGATCCGCAAAGTCTTCGAGCAGCAGCCAGAACCCGATTTCGCAGTCATCGACGCCATCGGCGAGGGGCCTGGCTGGCCCATCCTGCGCGACTTGCTCAAGGTCGAAGCCACGCGGGAGATCATTCTGGCTTTGATGGCCCCCAATCCGGAGCAAGCGAAGGCGCTGGCGGGCAGCACGGCCTGGCAGAGCGAGGCCCGAGAGCTCCTGCGGCGCATTCTCGGTTATGCGCCGTCCCCATCCGCGCACACGCAGGCGGAGATCGCTGAGGGGCTGTGGCGATATGTGCTTTTCAGTGAATTCGCCGCGGATCTGCCTCAACCCCTGCCCCAGGCCCTGGCCGATGTGCCCCGCGCGCCCCAGGATGCCATGTTCATCATCACCGAATTATGCGAACAGCTGCGCAACGATCAGCGCACTCAGGATGTGTACATCCGTCAGGCCGAGGCGGTGCAGGATGCGCTGAATCTGGAACAGGCGTGTGCAGGCATCGAGGATTTCGGCAGCCGGGCCACCTTCCCCCTGGAGGAGCGCGCCTTCTTCAACCGGGCCGTGCAGGCGCTGCTGGATGAGGACATTCCCGGGGCCCAGGCCATTATCAAGGAAACCAAGAAATCCATCTGGATGGAGCGGGGCGAAATCCGCATCCGCTGGAATATCCCCAAAGCCGCGCTGCAACTCCTGACATTCTGCAGTGACACCCAGCCGGCGATGGATGATCATCTGAGCACCCAGGAAGCCCTGCTGGATTACTATCTCAGCACCCTCCACAAACTGGATCGACTCCATCGCGAGTTCGAGCAGTCGGTGGCGGAATACAATTTCGATGAGGAGGGCGAACAGGTCGATGCGCTGGTTCACAAGATGCGGGCCATGTATCGGGCCATGATCGACCGGGCCCAGGAAGCTTTCATCCGCCATCTGGAAAAACAGGGATGGCCGCCACAGAAGCGTCTCTACAATGCGGACCTGTTCGACAAAATCGTCGCTCCCCGCATTCGTGAGAGCGGCCATCGCGTCGCCTACATGCTCATCGACGCCTTTCGCTACGAACTGGGCGTGCGGCTGAAAGAGGAATTGGAGGACAGCCTGCAGGTGGAACTGATAGATGCTTATGCTGCGCTGCCCACGGTGACGCGGGTGGGCATGGCGGGCCTGCTGCCGGGCGCGGGCCAGGCCCTGAAACTGGTCCAGGATGACAAGGACTTCATCCCCATGCTCGACGACATCCCGGTCAAGGACGTTGACCAGCGCATGGCCGTGCTGCGCAATCGTTACGGCGAGCGGTTCCAGGAAATCTCCCTCAAGGATCTCAGGAAGGGCTTCAAGACCTTGAAGTCCGCCATCGACGCCCAGACGGACCTGTTGGTGGTGCGCAGCAACGCCATGGATAAGCTTTACGAGGACGATATCGACGCCGCGCTTTCTGGCAACCTGCGCGATACCTTCCGCCAGATCAGAACAGCCTTGAAGAAGCTGGAATCGCTGGGCTTTCAGGAAGTCATCATCGCCACTGATCACGGATTTCATCTCAATCTGGGCAGCGAAGCTGGAGACGTGGGCATCAAGCCGCCGGGGCAATGGCAGAATATCCATGACCGTTTCCTGCTGGGCGACGGTCGGGGCGATAGCGTCAATTTCGCCCTGGCGACGAGTGATCTGGGCATCCGCGGCGATTTCCCCAAGGCCGCGGGCCCGCGGGCGCTGGTGGCCTACAAGGCGGGAAAGGACTACTTCCATGGCGGCGCTTCGTTACAGGAAACCATTGTCCCCGTTTTGGTAATCCAGCTCAAACAGGTTGAAAAAACGCCGAGCATTCAGGTAGAATTGTCCTACAAAGGGGGCGTGACCCGGATAACCACCCATCGCCCCGTGCTGACAGTCACGGTCGATGCGGGGCTGTGGCCCACGGACTCGCCCATCCAGCTACAAATCCTGGCAAATGCCTACAAATCAACGAATATCGTGGGCGAACTGGCGCCCGGCGACCGGGTTGATTCCACCTCGGGCACGCTCACCATCACGCCCGGTGAAACATTGAAGGTTCCGCTGAAAATGAAGGAAGATTTCGAGGGCAAGTTTACCGTCAAAGCTATGGATCCCGTCACTCAAACCACTTACGCCACGCTCAGTCTGGAGACAGATTACCTCGTCTAAAACGCTATGGATGAACTCGACCGCAAATTAGTGGAAGTTTTCGAAGGCAAAGTCGTCCGCAAAAGCCTTCTTCATCGCATCAAAAAGGGCACCAATGTGCCCACCTTCGTGCTGGAATTCCTGCTGGCCCGTTACTGCGCCAGCGATGATGAGGATGAGATCGAGGCGGGCCTGCAAGCTGTGCTCGAAACCCTGCAGGAGAATTACGTCCGTCCCGATGAGGCCAATAGCGCCCAATCCAAGGTGGCCACCAAGGGGCGACATCGCTTCATCGATAAGGTCCATGTGCGCTATGTGGAGAAAGAGAAGCGCCATTGGGCCGCATTGGAGAATTTCAACTCCCAGCGTATCGCCATCGCCGAGCGTTTCTATCGGGACAATGATCGGCTGCTGGAAGGCGGCATCTGGGCTGAGGTGACCATTGCCAGCAACGACGTCGAGGATGACGATTACGCCTTCTATATTCAGGACATGCGGCCCATTCAACTCACCCGCTTCGATTATGAATTCTATCAGGAGGGACGCCGCCAATTTACCCGTGATGAGTGGCTGGACGTCATCATGCGTTCGGTGGGCATGGAACCTTCCAAAATCACCAAGCGGCAGAAATTCCACTACATCGCCCGTCTGGCTCCCCTGGTGGAGCCCAATTTCAACTTCATCGAGCTGGGACCCCGCAGCACGGGCAAATCCTACTTCTATTCCGAATTCTCGCCCTACGCCACGCTGATCAGCGGCGGTCAGGCCACCAAGGCGACTCTATTCTACAACAACGCCCGCCGCCGAGTGGGCCTTGTCGGCTTTTGGGACACCATCGCCTTTGATGAGGTCGCAGGCATCAAAATCAAAGACCCTGACGCCTTGCAGATCATGAAGGATTTTATGGCCAACGGGCGATTCTCCCGCGGGGTCGAGGTCATTGCCGACGCCAGCCTGGTCTTCATCGGCAACATCGATCAGTCCATCGAGCAGTTAGTCCATTCCACCGAGCACGATCTTTTCCTGCCCCTGCCCAAGGAGTTCGATCTGGCCATCATGGACCGCTTGGCCTGTTATGTCCCAGGCTGGGAAATGATCAAGACCAGCTCCGAATATCTTACAGGGAAGTATGGTTTCATATCTGATTATCTTACCGAAGCCTTCCATCACCAGTTTGGGCACACCAACCGCTACGAGGAGGTCAATCGCCGCATCAAGCTGGGGCCAGCCATCGAGGGCCGGGATGAGCGCAGCATCAAGAAGACGGTTTCCGCCTTCCTGAAGATTCTGCATCCGGACGGGCCTCCCAGCGATGAGGAGTTCGATGAATATGTGGCATATGCGGTTGAGGCCCGGCGTCGCGTCAAAGAGCAGATGAACAAGCGCAAGCCCGATGAGGAATATGCGAACATCAATCTCTCCTTCTTCAACTCCCGGGGCGAAGAGGTTATCGTCTATTGCCCCGAATCCAGGGATGCGTTCGCCACGCAGCAGCCCCAGCGCAAAGAGCTGGATTCGGCCCGGGCCAGCAAACAGCAGGCCGCTGCTCCGGCCCCCGTTGCTGAGCAGCCGCCGCTCATCGCCGAACCTGCCGCTGAACCGAGCTCCGAGCCAGAGCCCCAGGCTGAGCCGCAGGAAAAGCATTTTACCATCTACTACAACGACACCGGTTACAGCTACGAATCCATCATCGGGCCCTATCTGAAAGGCGCGAAAGAAGTCATTATCGAAGACCCCTACATCCGGTATCCCCACCAGGTGCAGAACTTCGTTCGCTTCTGCGAGGCAGTGATCAAAGAACCGGGCATCCGTCGTATCAAGCTCATCACCAGCTACGACTCCTCCTATGGCAAAGAAGAAGTCGAGGAGAAGTTGTCGGACCTGCAACAGAGCCTGCTGGAGAGGGATGTGGTGCTAGAGGTGGAGTGGCGTCCCACCATGCACGATCGGGAGATCCGCCTGGATAATGGCTGGGTGATCAAAATCGGGCGTGGCCTGGACATCTACCAGAAGCCTGATAGCTGGTTTGAAATCGGCGCCAACGACCTCTCCCAGCGCAAATGCCTTGAGACAAAAGTGGATATTTTTAAGATTATTCACCACTGAGACTGGTGGAAAAGAGCGGATTTGTGGTTGTTATTTCTTTTTGCATTCCTTTACTGAAAATAACCCCACTGAAAAATGATCATTAGTTGCGTGGATTTTAATATTTCTTAACCATGGGCGTTTTTCTTCATCTTCCAGATGTTCATCAACCATCTTGATAATTGCTCTTTTTTCCCACATATCTGCTCGCTGGAAATACGGCCGAATTTCAATTACATCTTCCCGATTCACGACATTTTGCAATGCATCCAAAGTTGCCCTACCAATATATGCCCCTGAATTCCTTTTTAAATTGCGAAAAAAAATTAATAGTGCCTCTTTATTTACAAAGTCTTCACTCCCTAGCAACTTCACAATGGCAATAGCTATATATTCCGGAATATCAGGATGGCTTAGCAACCACTCAGAAAAGAACTCTTGCAACCTAGTTATAGTTTCTTCCGGTAAAGAATCGGTTTTCTTTACCAGAAAATCTACAGTATACAATGTTAATTGAGGGAATTTGGGCAATAATTCGGGTATTTTGTTTAAATTATCATATTTTTCAGAATAAATGGAAAACTTCAAGAAATCTGTAAACTGTTTTGGTTCGATGATGTCTGGATTAGTTAGTAATTCCGTAAAATTTTCATTGCCTAAGTGAATAAGCCTTTCCTTTTCTTTTTGTGAGGCTTCTCGAAATTTTGTTGGAATTAAACCTGTGTATCCGGCAATGATCTTTGCTGGTTTAGATCGTTTTGGTTTTGGGGGAGTAAAAACCGACACTTCTTTCTCTTCTTTTTCTGAAATTTTCACTTCTTCGATTTTTGTTTTTCTTGGATTAATAAAAAGACCTTCCAAGCTCAATCGTTCAATAAGTTTGGTAAGCCAAATATGGGCCGTCGTGATATCTGGAGCAAACAGTCGAAAATCATCCACAAATCTACAATAATTTATATTGTGAGAAGTTAAAAAGTTATCGATAGGAATCAGTGCTGTTTCTGCAAGGATACGGCTAGCATTTGATCCTACCGGTAAGCCATATGAATCGCGATTAGACCAAAAAAGCAATAATGAATTTATTATCTTCACTTCATTTTTTTTAACTGGTAATGATAGTAATATTTGTTCTAGTCGGTGTAGGTTCAGTCTGTCGTAGAAGTTGGCAATATCACACTCGACAACGAACTGAACATTACGATGTTTCTTTTTTCTATGAATATGGTTTCGGAAAGCTGTATAATTCCAACTAGGGAGAAAAATATCCCCGTTTTTGGCTCGCATCGAAAATCTGTAGGAAAAGACTCGTTTTTTCTTCTTTGGGATTCTATACTGTTCGATTACATCAGCTAATCGTAAGACTAGGGCTAAATACAAGATTGTATCCATTGGCAACATAAGTGCCGAACGTCGAAAATCGAATGCCGTTTTCTTTGGATAAAGCACGTGTTGAATCGGACTAATTTTCAAGGCTTCAAAGCTATTTGCTTTTAATCGTTTTACCAAGTCGCGATGGATTTTCCTTTTAAATTCATCGTTCTTTAAACAATCCAATTCATAAGGGCGTGGGAAAATATCTGTCAGTCCTTCTTTTGCTATATTTTCGATGGCCAATTCAACAGCTTTCTCGATTTTCATAGAAAAAATGAGCCTCTTGAAAATAAGGGAATTACAAATACTGATCTGATCAACCAAGCGTAAGGACGATCCTGTGACACAACTCTTTTAACACGCCTCATTCCCATTGTCAATTCTGTAATATTCGGTATAGTTTTTAATGTCAAATATTTATGCCATCTGAAGATGCGACCAGGAAATCTAGCCAAAAGGAGCTCTTCCAGAGTCTTCCTTTTCGTCATTGGATTGGGTAGACAAAGATACTTCACACCAATATCAGAATAACAACACTCTTCAGTGTTACAGAGGATCTCGCCAAGATAGACGACATCCTTAA
>CAZYSY010000192.1:0-4551 GCA_964650295.1 uncultured Caldilineales bacterium
ATGATACCAGTAATCACGGCCCTGTTCCATATTCACCTCCTGCCCCGTGCGCTTGACCACCACCATGTGCTCCACCACAGGCGAACGATGCACCGCAGCGTCAGCAATATCCTTCAGATTCACCGTCTTGCCCCGGAGCCAAGCCCCATCCGCGGTGATCAGCACCCGGCTCTGCGCGTCCTTGATGCGGTCGGCCAGGGCCTGCTCGCTGAATCCGCCATACACCACCGAATGGATGGCGCCGATCTTGGCTGTGGCCAACATGGCGATGGGCAGTTCCGGAATACGCCCCATGTAAATGGTGACCGTATCCCCTTTCTTCACCCCCAGGCTGCGCAGGATATTGGCGAACTTGTTCACCTCTTGCCACAGACGATAGTAGCTGCATGACCGCTGATCACCATTTTCTCCTTCCCAAATCAATGCGATCTTGTTCTTGCGCCAGGTCTGCACATGTCGATCCAACGCGTTGTAAACGATATTCGTCTTGGCCCCAACGAACCATTTGTAAAAAGGCGCATTGGAATCATCCAGCACCTTCTCCCAGGGCTCGAACCAATCCAACTCCTGAGCCCGCTCCCCCCAGAACGCCTCGATATCGGCCAAAGCCTTCTCCCTGACAGCATCATAATCCTTGATGTATGCCTGCTCGACCACCTCGGGCGACGGGTAGTAAATTTCATGTTCCGCGGCCACAATGTCTTCATGTCTGTCCATAACGCATCTCCTTTGAGTGAGTTAAGGTAAGGATGGAATTGGGATAGATAATTTTATTGCGCTCCGCCCTTGGTAAAGAAAAAGGCAACAACGGCGAAAGCAGCAAAATAGAGAATGGGATAGAGCCAGATGCTATATTTGTCGATGGTCTGAGCAATCGACTCTTTTTCCGTCACCTCAAGGCGTTTAAGCCAAACGTTGAAAATCACAACAATACCAGTGATGACAAATGTGGTCGCCATCACTAAATCAAGGATGGTGGCGTAGCCAAGGTGGGGCAATGCATCGGAGATCGTAAAGTTGAACGCCACAAAAATGAGCAGATTAGCGCTGGCCACATCCACGCGTTTGCTGTAATCCTTGAGGAAGAAGGTAAACCAGGAGACGATGATGATGAGCAGCACGGGAATGAAAATACGCACCACGTAGTACATGAGATGACGATTGGCCATGAACGCAAAACTAAACTGCGAGACGTCATCGACCACCTCAAATTCCGACCATTGCGTTTTGATCACCCATTCTTCTTCGCCCAATTGCTCACCAGTTCCAGAAAATTCGGGCAATTCAGTAAAGATGAACAAGTGCGGAGGAAAAACCTGGCGGATGCGAATGAAAAACTCTTGAGTATCGAAGGGATAAAGGCGAAAATCGAAATCGGGCGCCTGGAGGGTGACGGTAGATCGTTCGTAATAGATGGCCCGACCATCGCTGAACACCACCACCAGCCCATTCTGGATGTCGCGACGTCCCTGCTGATTGAAATAAACGAACTCAGGCCAGATCGTACCGTGTGACGCCACATATTTGGTGAAATCGCCAACGCTCAAAGATTTGTATTTGCAATCGCAGCTCGCGGGAGCAAAAGCCAGTTTTGGATCCTGCCATTCCATCTGCAAGGTGACGACCACGCTGAAATTCTCCGCCTTCTGATCCACACCGGTGATCTGATCCATCTTGACGCCGATCTGCACAGGAATGGGCTCCTGCAATACCTTTTGCCCGGGCGTCGGCTGCCCCTGTCCGCTGAGCGTTTCGGGCGCGTTGACGCCCACCTGCAATCGAAAATCGCCGCTCACCCCCTCTCCAGTTTCATCCAGGATCAACGTATAATTCTTCGCATCTTGTTTCAGCTTATATTCCAAAGTCACAATCCGATCCCCCTCCTCCGCGGGGAACCCCACCGCCAAAAGTTTGTCGCCATAATCTTTCAAACGAATGACAGGAACGCTGCCCTGGGCAGTTGTTTCTGCATAGGCGTAAATCGTATCGCCTTTTTGCAGCGGGCGGATGTGATATTGCTCCAATTGCCCCGAGGTCAGGGGCCCCGTCATTTCCTGAACCGCTCTCAGGGGCGGAAAAATCTCCATCTCCGAGATGAACTTTCTATCAGTGGGCTTGGCCTTCCCGGTGAGGGCCTCGGGCGCGTTGACGCCCACCGATAAAGTGAACTTCCCCCAGTTGGGGTGTGCCGGGTTGGGATAGACCAGGATCAGATAGTCGCCGTCGTTGGGGATGGCGTACTCGAAAGCCGCGTCATAGCCTCCTCCGCTGTCGTCGTCCCAGATGAGGAAATGCTTGCTGGCAAACTCAGGAAGCATGGCCACAGGATCGCGATCTGCGGCCATCGCCTGATGGACGGCATCGGTGAAATCGGCATTTATCGCGATTACATCTTCATTGCCGTCGACCAATGCAGCCAATGGATCAAGATTGCCCGATTCGGTATGGACATGGACATACAAACGATCGAGCGTTTTTAACCCCTTGACCACATATACCTGAACATGACCCTCAGGAACGATTTCGCCCTCAACAATCTGAACCCTTTCAGTGGGCGCCTGAGCCCAAATATGAAGGGGGAACACAGGTACAAGTTGAATGCCTACAAACAGAAAGAATACAATCCACCGCGCGCCCCGCTCCCATCGCACATTTTTCCAACCAAGGGCATGAAAACTCATCACGATAGCTCCAATTCATATTCTTTTTGTCGACGTTGCTCTAGATAAAACTGCACAAATGCCGCGCCAACCAGAACGAACAGGATGCCCAATCCCACAAAAACGGGTCGCCAGTCTTCAGGGGAATTCATGTTGATCAGACTATTTTTCTTCCATTGATCATAACCTTCTCGCGCACGCATGATTCGATCTCCTATTCTGAAATTGGTGTTGGCGTAACTTGCATAAGGGGTTTGACGGAGGCGGGAGGAAGGGGCGCTGGTGAGTGTTTCACAGATGCTCATCCTCCGCCCTGAAACGCCAGACGTTCATGTACTCAAATCAGATTGTCGCGTTTCGATTCAGGGTGGTGCTTCACAGCTTCACGTTTTTCCTCTGGCAAGATCATGCGTTGCAAGCTGACGCCCGCCTCGGCCAGAAACTGTCTGGCGATGTTATCGGGATATTCGCCCGCATACACTACTCGTTTGATGCCCGCATTGATGATCATCTTAGCGCAAGTGAGACAAGGCTGATGCGTGACATAGATGGTTCCCCCGCGCACCGAAACGCCATGATAAGCCGCCTGAATGATGGCATTCTGCTCAGCGTGCAAAGTGCGCACGCAATGCCCATCCACAATCAAATGACCAACATCATCGCAATGGGGCAATCCTGAGGGAGATCCATTATAACCGGTGGTCAGAATACGTCGGTCTCGCACAATAATCGCGCCAACATGCGCCCGGTCACAAGTGCTACGTTCCGCCACCTTGAGGGCGATGCCCATAAAGTACTCATCCCAACTGGGGCGTTTGCTCATATCCACACCTCAAGCTGTACCAAATTGACGATCACCTGCATCGCCCAGACCAGGAACAATGAATCCCGCCGGCGGATCACCGGGCAGTTCTGGCTCGGGCGTGAGATGTTTGTCTAAAGCTGCCAGATAAATATCCACATCGGGGTGGCTTTCGGCCAGATGCTTCACCCCTTCAGGAGCGCCAATAATCCCCATATATTTGATGCGGTTGGCTCCCCAGCGCTTCAGGATATCCACCGTGGCCACAGCAGAACCGCCAGTAGCGAGCATCGGGTCCAACACCAACACCACCTGCACCGTGGGCGCTACGGGTAACTTGTTGTAATACTCCACCGGCTTCAGTGTGCGTTCATCCCGATAAAGGCCGATGTGCCACACCTCGGCCTGAGGCACCAGCTCCCAGATGCCATTCACCATGCCCAAACCTGCCCGTAGAATCGGCACCAACCCGATGCGCTCCTGCAACTCGAAACCTTCGGCTTCAGCAAGCGGCGTTTGCACCTTGATGGGTTTCAACTCCAGGTCCAAAGTGGCTTCATAAGCAAGAAGGATGGTGATTTCACGAATCAGATTTCGAAATTGCAGAGAATCTGTATGTTTGTTTCGTAAGATTGTGACCTTATGCTGGATGAGAGGGTGGGTGGAGACATGAATTTTAGCCATGGTGTTTTCCCCGACAGGTAAATTGGAGACCGAGCGGTCAGAAGATAAAAAAAGCTGACATTACCATGATTGTAACGCCAGCTTTGAGAATCGTCAACCACTGTTGCCAGTAATGGGTGCGTTTCAAAATGGGGGCAATCATTGCCACCCCGCCTGATGAATCCGGCTCCGGAGCGGAGCTCCCCAGGGCGGATTCGCAATCTGCCCGGCAAAAAGAAATGCGCCCAAAATTGAACCGCGCCCCTGTTATCCCACGTAGGGCGACACCTGAATTTCTACGTTCAACTGGTCGCCGATTTCCTCCAGGGTTTCCTGGCATTCATGCAGTGTGACGTTGGGCGGAGCCAGCACCACCGCGTCCATCATGAACAGCATGATGCCGCTCATGGGGGCCTGCACCACATT
>CAZYSY010000193.1:0-38624 GCA_964650295.1 uncultured Caldilineales bacterium
TCGATGCCCACCACGCCGAACACCTGTCGTTTGGCCAGGGTGACGAACAAACCGCCCGGCCCCACAATCTTATCCACCGGTTCGATGCTCTCGGTGCCATAAGCCATGGCTCCGATGGCCTGAGCGCCGCCCAGCGCGTACAGCTCGTCGATCTCGGCGATGGCGGCCGCGGCCAGCACTACGTCGGGAATGCGGCCCGTTTCTCGGTTCGGAGGCGTCATGGCGATGACCCGTTTCACCCCGGCCACCCGGGCGATGATCGCGGCCATGAGCAGGGAGGAGGGCAGGGGCGCGCTGCCGCCAGGGACGTAGACGCCCACCGCGTCCAGGGGACGCACGAGCTGTCCCAGAGTTCCCTCATCTTCATCCTGATACAGCCAGGAGTGAGCGGGTTGACGATTGTGGAATGCAGCGATGCGGCCCGCCGCGGCCCACAGCGCGTCGCTCAGGTCCTCGTCGATGCGTTCCAGAGCCTCTTCCCACTCCTCGGGCGGGACCGCGTAGCTTTGCGCACTGACGCCGTCGATGCGCTCCGTCCAGTGCTGCAGGCCCGCGTCACCCTGGTCGCGAATGTCGGCCAGGACCCGGGCCACAGCCTGCTCGGGCGTGAGCGGCTCGCGGAACAGTTTTTCGATGCCGTCCAGCAGGCTTTGAGGATAGTTGGTTTCGGCCCAGCTTTTGCGCTGGAGAATGCCCTTTCGGGCGGTGGTGTGGTCATAGATAGGGAAGATCATGGGATTTTGGATGGCGAATGGACAGCGGATGTCGGTTGATCGATCGGTGCAAAAATTGGGGAATTTGGCGCTGGGTTATTATCGCCCAAAAGGAGGATGGTTGACAAAGTTCTGGCCTTGTGCTAATCTTGCGGTTGTCAATTGCATACACGCAACGACAATGACGGAGACAAGTAATCCGACGCCGCGTCTCAGAGAGCTGCCGGACGGTGCAAGGCAGTGACGCCGGGTGGATGAAATCCCCTCCCGAGTCGCCCGACCGAACCGCTTCGGCGCAGTAAGTCGGGCCGGCGGCCCGCCGTTAATCGGGCAGGATGCTACGGGCATCCACGGAGGTTGCGGTCGCGAGGCCGCGACGAATCCAGGTGGCACCACGAGCGCCCCCTCGTCCTGGAACGAGCGGGGCGTTTTTTGTTCACCAGATGCGTCGCACTTGCCGCACGCTGCGACGCATCTCAGGCAAGTCATTTTGGAGGCGTTGAACATCATGATCGACATCAAATTGCTGCGTGAAAATCCCGACCTGGTTCGGGAGGCCATGAAGAAGCTGGGCGCGGAGGATGCGCCCGTAGAGGACGCGATCCGGCTGGATCAGCGCCGGCGCCAGATTTTGCAGGAGCTGGAAGCCCTGAAAGCGGAGCGCAACAAGGGCTCCAAACAGATCGGTCAGCTCATGCGCGAGGGCAAGCGGGACGAGGCTGAAGCCATCAAGGCCCGCATGTCGGAGCTGGGCAAGCAGATCGATGCGCTGCAGGCCGAGCTGAATCAGGTGGAGAAGGACCTGGAATGGGCCATGCTCAACATCCCCAACATCCCCCTGCCCGAAGTGCCCGTGGGCAAAGATGACAGCGAGAACGTGGTCGTGCGGGTGGAGGGCGAGATGCGGGAGTTCGACTTCACGCCCAGGCCCCATTGGGAGATCGGCGAGGCCCTGGACATCATCGACTTCGAGCGCGGGGTCAAAATCTCCGGCAGCCGTTTCTACATCCTCAAGGGGCTGGGCTCAAAGCTGCAGCGGGCCCTCATCAACTGGATGCTGGATGTGCACATCGAGCAGCACGGCTACACCGAGGTCTATCCGCCCTTCATGGTGCGCAGCCATGCGCTGGTCGGCACCGGCAACCTGCCCAAGTTCGCGGACAATCTCTACAAGGACCACGAGGAGGACCTGTGGCTCATCCCCACCGCGGAGGTGCCCGTCACCAACATGTACCGGGATGAGATCCTGGATGGCGCGCAGTTGCCCATCAAGCATGTGGCCTACACCCCCTGTTTCCGCCGCGAGAAGTTCAGCGCGGGCAAGGATACCCGCGGCATCAAGCGCGGGCATCAGTTCGACAAGGTGGAGATGGTCAAGTTCGTCACGCCCGAGACGGGCCGGGAGGAGCTGGACAGCCTCATCGAGAATGCGGCCGACATCGCCCGCCTGCTGAAGCTGCCCTTCCGGGTGGTGCAGATGTGCACCGGCGATCTCAGCTTCGTGGCCGCGATCAAGTTCGATATTGAGCTGTGGGCTCCGGGCGTGGAGGAGTGGTTGGAGGTCAGCTCCTGCTCCCTCTTCACCGACTTCCAGGCCCGCCGCGCCAACATCCGCTACCGCCCCGAGCCGGGCGCAAAGCCCCGTTACGTATACACCCTCAATGGCTCGGGCCTGGCTCTGCCGCGACTGGTCATCGCCATCCTGGAAAACTACCAGCAGCCCGATGGCAGCGTGGTCGTGCCCGAAGTCCTGCGTCCCTACATGGGCGTGGATGTGATTCGGTAGGGCGAGAAAGATATCGGGTATTGGATATTGGGCGCCAGGCGCTTGTGAGCGCAACTGGCCACTTTCGCCTCGAATACCCAATACCCAATACCCGATGTCCAATCTCCGGTCATCTGGCATGACGCGAAGACGCATTATCGGGGCTGCACTGGTTGCAGCCGTGCTCTCCCTGCTCCTCCTGGGATGGTTCGCCTGGCAGCGCCTGAACCGAAATGTCGTGCCGCTGGGCCCGCAGCGCACGGTGCAGACCACCAATCTCAAGGCGGGCGTGCATACGCGGCTGGAGAACGAAGTGGAGGCCTGGAAGATCAAGAAAACCCTGGAGATGGTGCGAGAGATGGGCGCGCCCTGGATCGTGGAGTATTTTCCCTGGGCCTTCAGCGAGCCGCGCAAAGGACAGTACAACTTCGACCATGCCGACCTGGTGGTGGACCACGCCAATCGTCAGGGATTGACCGTCATCGCCCGGCTGGGCCTGGTTCCCAAATGGGCCCAGCCCAAAGACAGCATCTCCACCTATCTGCCCGAGGAGCGTTATCAGGATTTTGCTGACTTTGCGGCCGCGTTCGTGACCCATTTTCAGGGTCGCGTCCACTACGTCATCCTCTGGAATGAACCCAACCTGGCCCTGGAATGGGGCTATCGCCCGCCCGACCCCGCGTCCTACGTCGAATTGTTGCGGGTGACCAGCCAGGTCATTCGCGAAGCGAATCCCGACGTGGTCATCCTGGCTGGTGCGCTGGCTCCCACGCTCGGCGAACCCACGGGCGAGTTGGGCATGAGCGATCTCGATTATCTTCAGGCCATGTACGACGCGGGCGCTGCGCCTTACTTCGACGCGCTGGCCGTGCATTCGTATGGCCTCACCTTCCCGCCCGAAGACCCGCCCGACCCCGAGGTCATCAACTTCCGTCGCGTGGAGCTGTTGCGCCAGGTGATGATCGCCAATGGCGACGGCGACAAGCCCATCCACATCACCGAGGCGGGTTGGAACGACCATCCCCGCTGGACCCGGGCAGTGCGCCCGGCCCAGCGCATCCGTTACACCATCCGGGCCTATGAGATGGCGCTGGATTGGCCCTGGCTCGATTCCCTGAGCATGTGGGCCTTTCGCTATCCCGCCCCAGAAAAAAACTACCGTGACTACTATACGTTCGTCACGGCAGACTTTCAGCCAAAACCGATTTATTTAGAGGTGCGACGTTCTCTGCGAGGTGGGGATTAACGCTCAGGCCGGCGTGGGGATAAGTTGCGGCTCTCCACCGATGATCACCTGACCAGGCAGATCGATGATGTAGCCTTTGTTTTTGGCGACGGTTTTCAAGAAATGTGGCTCAGCAACATTCTCTTCGATGATTTCTCTAAGCCAGTGGATATGGACATGTAGTGTGCGGATATCTTGGATAACCTCAGTTTCCCATACATTTTTCATCAGGGTGAGCGGATTGATGGGTTCACCGGGATGCATGAGAAAGGTTTCCATCAATTTTGCTAGCTTGGGGTTCAGACGATATTTCCCTTTTGGCCCCACCAGCACTTGTGTACGTCGATCTAAGATGAATGGCGGAAGCTGGATGACATAATCCGGGCGCGAGGCCATGAGTTTTTCAATAGCATTGTTGAGTCTTTTTGATATGAATGGTCTGCTCAGGATCTTATCGTAATAAGAGACGAAGTGAGGGGCAGCGCGTCCGCTTTTGATGAGTATGATGAATGGACGGCGATAGTGCGCTTTTGCTGCCTGGGTGATGCGACGTACTTTTCCGACCGTATTCGAATCGACATCAATGATGATTAATTCGGGATCGAAGGTTTTGATCATTTGTAGGGTCGGACGCAATGTGCTGACACACTTGACTTCGTAATGCGATTGCAAGTCCTTGCATACGCCTTCGTCCGCTTGCGAATTCATCACCGCCAGGATTCGAGTTTGTGACATTGTTATTGGAATCTCCTAATTGGGGGTACAACAACCACGGATCTGACGATCCATCGATGCTGACAGCATGCCGTGGGGTGGCGCTGCATGTGGAAAGAGGAAGCGGTTGTGGGATGTGTACGTCTATTCAGGTAGTAGTGCTAGTGACCTGGTTCATAGTTTGTATTCAGCTATATGCGTTATTCCCTCGGGCCGGTTTTGCCATTCACTCCGCCAGGCATAAGGCAACCATCTTTAGCCAGGCTTCATCGTGTCCCCAATTCAGTATATTACGTTCGATCGCATAAAAGCATCGACAATTCTTTAATAAAATGTATACCGAAAGATGTTCATTTTGTCAAGTTAATCGACATGTTTTAATTAACAATTCACCCAATTGCCGTGATTGATGCGGACGCGAAAATCACAGCGGTGCTTCGTTTCGGGTGTGATGTAATTTTCCGACTGAGAGGTGTTATAGATATTTGCCAATCAAGCGTTGGTATTTTTCTTTTAGTTCGTGAGGTATCTTTTCGCGATTGGTGATAATTGCATCTTGTAATACATCTTGCCAGGGGCTGGGTGGGGCATCTTTCAACATTTCAATCGCATTAAGTGTAGCCTGTTGAGCGACAGCGGCGTTCTCCATCAGTGTTTGGATTACCATCTCGACGGTAACAGGCTCTTCGCTTTCGTGCCAGACATCATAATCGGTGACATGGGCAATGATACCGTAGGACATGCCCGCTTCTCGAGCCAGGAATGCTTCGGGGATGGAGGTCATGCCGATGATGGAAAACCCCAATAGCCGGAAAACTCGGCTTTCTGATTTGGTGCTAAAACGCGGACCTTCGATGATGACGAAGTCGCCGCCACGATGGACTGTTTTGCCAGTGGCCGCCACTGCTCGATAGAGGATGTCGGCCAGCTGTGGACAGATGGGGTCGGCCACTGAGGGGTGGACTACCAGCCCCGGTTCGTCGAAGAAGCTGGAAGGACGCAGGCGTGTGCGGTCGAATAATTGATTGGGGATAACGATGTGGCCCGGTTTGATTTCTTCTTTGAGCGATCCACAAGCATTCATTGAGATGAGATATTCAACGCCCAATGCTTTGAATCCCCAGATGTTGGCCCGATAGTTGACTCTGGTGGGGTTGATAAAATGGCCGCGTCCGTGTCGGGCAAGAAACGCCACCCGTTGCCCGTGGATGGTTCCGATGATGTATTTGTCGCTAGGAGAGCCAAAAGGCGTTTGGATGGTGATCTCTTCGATGTTGTGTAACCCCGGAAGGTTATAGACGCCACTGCCGCCAATGACGCCGATGCGGATATCAGTATTCATGATGCGCTCCTTGTATGTGGGAGTGATAAATTACGCATAGTCGTTGATTGTGTGCTGCCATTTCCGTTCGGTTCTTACCAGGCAATTCCAGGCGCCGTGTTGATTCCAGCATGCTCACCTAGTCGTTTGTACATCTTTATGCCATCCCATGGTTCATTGAGAATGCCATCGTGTATTGCCCAAGATCGCCCGCGGATGGTGTTTGCCATTTGGGGTAGTCGAAAGGGCGTGCTGCCATCCAGTCTGGCGCGTAGCGCTCCGTTTGGGGCGAATCCCTGATGAATGCGGTGCATGAATTTTTCACCGCGAGCGTAATAAAACCCATATCGCTCAAATAAGATCGCGGCATGATAAAAGAGTGGCTCTACGTCGAATTCGTATTGGTGCATTGCCGCAAAAACCTGTTCTAAATCTTGCAGTAATCGCTGTAGGTGTCGCAATCCTTTTCTGACCTGACCAGGAGCAAGCCCTGCATTCATTGCTGCAATTTCGGCGGGGATGTTACGTTGCGCAGTTCCGCGCAGTGTAGATGAGCCATTGGGCATTTTATCGATGTCGAATCGTGGGGAATGCGGGTCGTTCATGGCCACCCAGTTTACAGCAATGCGATTGAATGGCGTGTCTGCCAATTCGATCTCCATCAGGGGGTCGCGGGGATCAATGTCGTTGAGTAAGCGCATTGCCCAAACCATCCCATCTTCCGAGTGGCCGCTGTGTACCATTACTTTTCCTTCGCTGTTTCGTAATGTGATGGGGTCTACACCGTATTGCACCAACAGGTCTACAGGAAGAAGAATATGAGCCAACGTATGCCGAAATTCTTCGTTGTGTTTTGGTAGTTCGCGTAGGAAAATAGGGATTGGTTTTTCCGGTGCGGTAGGAAGCGGGTGTTTTGGCTCTAATGAAAGAAGGGATGATTTGGGCGTTTCGTACATGAGCATGTTGTTCGGGGGAAGGCCGCACGCCTATGGATTGTTTTACCAGGCTTTGGAGAATGTGAGGCCATGACTGTTCAGCACAGGAACAAGTAGTGAGATAATGCGGGTATGGGCAGCGCCATTCGAAGCCACCAACCCGAAATGACGATGCACATCGGACTGGTTATAAAGGAGTGGCCTTCCCCAGCAATCGGTGAGCTGGCCACCGGCTCCATAAAGAATGGCTTCCGGCGCACAGGTATCCCATTCTTTCAGGCCTGGGGCGGGGTGAAGATAGATATCTGCTTCGGCTTGGGCGATGAGTCCGCATTTCAGACCTACTGATCCCGAAATGCGTTCGTGGGTGATGCCCAACACCTGTTTGATATCGTCCACGATGGGGTTACGGTGTGAGCGACTGACGATGAGGCGCATCTCGTTGGGCGTGCTGATGGAGCTCACATGTATGGGGGTTCTCGCTTGGGGTGTCGTTAACCAGGCGCCTTCGGAACGAATTCCACTGTACATAAAGTCTTTGATGGGTTGATATACAACGCCCAGTACGGCTTCTCCTTCTATGGCTAGTCCCACCATGATGCTAAATTCGCCGTTACGGGCAATGAATTCTTTGGTGCCATCAAGGGGATCGATGCACCATATGGCGTCCTTATTCAGCCGTTCATGATCGTCCTCGCTTTCTTCGGCTAAAATGCCGATATGTGGAAAAGCGGCTTGCAAACTTTTCACCAAGAAGTTATTTACTACTTTGTCGGCTACTGTAACAGGATCATTTTCCCCTTTCCACAGGATATCGTCGGGCTGGTCGTGGTAGGTGCGCACGATCGCACCAGCTTCATGCACCAGGGTTTCGACTGTGGTTAAGGCGCTTTTGAGATCAACAGACATGACTCACTTTTCCTATTCTTCCGACATCCAGTAATCAGCGTCGTATGCTGGAAGTTCTTTCCGGAGAGGCTTATCTTTACGCCAGCCAAAGGCGTATCCCGCCTGAATCAGTTGATGAATTTGGGATGTGCCTTCATAAATAACCGCGCCTTTACTGTTGCGCAGATAACGCGCCACGTTATATTCGTCTGAATAGCCGTAGGCGCCGTGGATTTGCACGGCGTCGTTGGCGGTCTCGAATGCAGCCTCGGTGCAGAACCATTTGGCCATGCTGGTCTCACGGGTGTTGCGAATCCCATGATTTTTTAGCCATCCCACTTTGTAAACCAGCAATTCGCCCATGTCGATGCGTTGCTGCATTTTGGCGATCATTTGCTGCACCAATTGATAATTGGCGATGGGTTGACCGAAGGTTTGTCGCTGTTTGGCATACGCAATGGATTCTTGCATTGCCGCCTTCATCAGGCCCACAGCACCCGCCGCCACAGTGTAGCGAGCATTGTCAATGGCGCTCATTGCGATCTTGAAACCTTCACCTTCTTCGCCCAAACGATTTTCGATGGGCACTTCGACATCATTCATGCTAATCCAACCGGTGTTGCTTGCCCAAACGCCCAGTTTATCCTCGATGGTTCCTGTTGCCAGGCCCTTCATCCCTCGTTCCAGCACAAAAGCTGAGATGCCGCGGTGTCCTTTCGCAGGATCAGTTTTGGCAAAGACCAACATTCTGTCGGCGACATCGGCCAGGGTGATCCACATCTTTTCGCCATTGAGGACGTAGACATCACCTTCGCGCCGGGCGCGACTACTCATCCCTGCCACATCTGAACCTGCGCCAGGCTCTGTCAGACCAAAACAGGCAAGCTTTTCACCAGTTGCCAGGGCAGGCAGCCAGCGTTGTTTTTGTTCTTCAGTTCCCCATTGAAAGATTGGCAACGCATGGAGCGCCAGATGAACAGCCAATGTTTCTCTAACTGATGAGTCAGCCCATTCCAGACCTTCGGCCACCAAACCGAATGAGATATAGTCCATGCCTGCGCCGCCATATCTTACGGGAAGGCAGACTCCCATAAAACCCATCTCGCCCATTTTAGGCACGAGTTCCATGGGATATTCATGCTTTTTGTCATATTCTTTGATAATAGGAACGATTTCCTTTCGGGCAAAATCATAGATCATGTCCCGAATCATTTTGTGTTCCGCAGTTAATTCAAAGTCCATGGAAAGCTCCTTTGCTTTTGTTGGTTATTTGTTGAGGTGTTTGAATGCGATATGGAATTTCGCTGCATTGACAATGCTAGCATTTTCGTGACTCGGCGGCAAGTTCGTCATTAATGATGAATCGTTTTGGTGGCGCGACCAACACCTCGGCATTATCATGGAAATATTGAGGAATGAAAAAGGGCTTCGTAGATGACCGAACTCTACAAAGCCCTTTACAAAAGGAGAAGAATCTGACGTCTCTCATGCAGGCTGCTTTTCTTGTGTTTCTTCTTGCCAACTCCTGACCACCATGCGGAAGATGTCGGACTCAGTGATCATGCCCACCAGGTCGCCCTGTTTATCGACCACCGGCAACCCACTAACTTTGTAGTCGATCATCAATTGGGCAGCATCTCGGATCGTTGCGTCTTCGCGAATGGTGATTGGGTCTGGCGACATGATCTCCTTTATCTTAAGCTTAGCCAGTAGCGTGTTCAATTCCCAGACACTAAGTGTTGTCGCTTCGGATGGTTGGGCCCCGCGCAGATCGCCGCGAGTAACTATGCCCACTAGCTTGCCATTCTGCAAGACAGGGAGTCGTCTTATCTGATGTTTGCGAAGCAGTTCGCAGGCTTCGGGGAGGGTGGCATTGGCGTCGATGGTAATTGGGGGTGATGACATCCAGTCTTTTACTTGTTCCTGCTTCATGGTGACCTCCGGAATGTTATTTGAACTATGGGCGGTCTATTTGCTTTGCTGATATGCGATCTCGATTTCTTTCAACGGTTGTTGAAAATGAAAGCCATTTGTATGTTGAGCGCTTTTTTTTCTTTAGTTTAGTGGGGGCTTGGCCGTTTGACTATGATATTTATCACGTTCGGGGCGAAATGTGGGACGTTTACTGTGGGCTGGTGGGGTTGGCGTAGGGAGGAAGTTAAGGTGCGCTGGGGCTGGTATGATGTTGATCTGGTGATGAGAGCGTTTCAATTTTTGGCAATTCATCAATGTTTCTGCGTCCGGTCAAAGGTTGGTTTTCTGCCAGAAACCAGGTAGAATGAGCTATTGTTTCGTAAAATTTGCTTGAGATGTTTGCCATGCGATCCATTTATGTTGATAAAAATATTCCCCGCATGCTTGTTGTAAAGGGGCTCAGGCGTGTCTGGCCCGGGGTTGTTTATTCGCGAATTTCGTCTACTCGATTTACCGATGTGGGTGTGCCTAACCTTCCGGGGCCGCGTTGGCTGCGGGTGAGGAATCTCATGTGCGGCATTTGTGGTAGCGATCTCGCTTTATTGCAGGTGGAGGCTACGCCCGATGTTGCACCGGCCGCTCTTCCTGGCAATCAGCGGTTTTATTTGGGACATGAAGTGGTGGGGGTGGTGGAAGAAGTAGGGGAGGGCGTGACTCGATATAAGCTCGGTGATCGGGTCATTATGGATAGTCGTTTTCAAGGGGCAACTTGTCTAAGCCAGGAGATTGAGCCACCTTGTCGTCACTGTCGGCAGGGCAATTTTCAACTTTGCGAAAACGCTTCGGTAAATGTGGGGCCGCGCGGGGTGGGCGGTGGTTGGGGAGATGGGTACACTGCTCATGAATCGGAAGTGTTTCCTGTTCCTGCCGATATCAGCGATGAGCAGGCTATGATGATTGAACCGCTGTCGGTAGGAGTGAGAGCAGTGTTGCGGCGTGCGCCTGGTCCAGGCGAACGGGTGCTGGTGCTTGGCGCTGGCATCATCGGCTTGACGGTGGTGCAGGCAGTGCGAGCACTTTCTCCTGATGCACACATCACTGTCCTGGCTCGATACGCGCATCAGGCCAAGATGGCGCAGGTGCTCGGAGCTGATGGAGTGATTTCAAGCGGTGACGATGTATATGAATCAGTGGCGAAGATCACTGATTCGCGGCTCTATCGCGGCATGTTTGGCAACAAGATGATCTTGGGCGGGTTTGATGTGGTATATGATTGCGTTGGCGCTGCTAAGACTCTTGCAGACAGCTTACGGTGGACGCGTGCGGGGGGGGCTGTGGTGGTGGTCGGGATAAAATTTGCTCCCTTGCAGGTCGATTTGACGCCCGTTTGGTATCAGGAGGTGGCGTTGTTGGGAACATACGCCCATGGAGTTGAGCTGTGGCGCGGCCATCTGCGCCACACTTATGATATTGTCATCGATTTATTACGTAGCGGGCGTTTGCAGGCTGAATCATTGATTACCCATCGTTTTCGTCTTGAGCAGTGGAAAGAGGCGATTCGCACCGCTCAAGACAAGCGCACCGGAGCCATCAAGGTTGCGTTCGACTATCGATCTGAGTCGGAGTTTTGAGATATACGAGAATTTGTCGTTTTGTCTGGGGACGTTTCAAAATGGGGCGCTTTTTCGCATTTCTGGACGGCTCAAGTCGGGGCGCTTCAGGGCTGCGACCGATGGCGCCATCTGAACACCTTTCCACACCCCCTCGTCCCTCCTGTCTCGGAGCAGGGGAGGAGGCAAAGGTGAAGGCGGCGTCTGTAGAGTTCGAGTCACTCGGCCAGCACTCCATCAGACACATTGCCCCAATATTGAAAACGCACCCGTTCCACCTGACATTCGGCGTTGAAATGCCTTTCTTTCGGCTTGAATAACTCCGATATTTTTAGAATAAATGTGGTAGAATGGGAAGGTATTTTTATCGCTCTCATCTCGCTCATCTTGGAGAATGTCATGCGCTCGAATGTACATTTCCCGGCTTTTGCTTGGGGTACGCTGATTTTGAATGTTTTTGTTTCTTTGTGGGGAGCTGTTGTGCGAGCGACCGGTTCAGGAGCTGGTTGTGGTGCACATTGGCCTACTTGTGATGGCGAAGTTGTGCCAGGGTTAGAAACATCAGCGCAATGGGTTGAATACACGCATCGCCTAAGTAGTGGATTAGCGTTATTGGCAGTGATCGCATTGTTGATTTGGGCTTTTCGGGCTTATGAGAAGGGACATTTGGTGCGCAAAGCTGCGGTGGCTGCTATGTTTTTTATGATTATGGAGTCGTTGGTAGGAGCAGCATTGGTGCTGTTCGGTTGGGTTGAGGCTGATGATTCTATGGCGCGGGTGTATATCATGGGAGTGCATTTAACTAATACGCTGCTGTTATTAGGTTCGATATTCCTCACAGCATATTGGGCTTCGGGAGGACGGAAATTTTCTTTTCGTGAGCAAGGACCCCTGGGATGGTTGCATTGCGTTGGCATTTTGGCAGGTATTGTGCTGGTTGTCACTGGCGCGATCATTGCCCTTGGCGATAGCTTATTTTTGCAAATTGGCCTCACGCCCGAGCAATCGCCAGTGGTGGCGGGCATCCTAGCCTTGCGCCTGACCCATCCTACCACATCGATAATTGTGGGGCTCTATTGGATTTTTGTCGCCCGTTTTTCGGCCGTTGCGCGTCCCACATCTGGTGTTCAGCGATCCGCCCGTTTTCTGATCATTATTATTCTTTCCACCTGGGTGGCGGGATATGTCAATAATTGGTTTCATGCGCCCGTTTGGTTGCAGGTGGTGCATCTGCTTCTGGCCGATCTGTTCTGGTTGGGTATAGTATGGCATAGCGCTGAGAGTCTGGCTATGGATGCTCCCAGGTCGGCGCAGGTAAGGTTCGCTCAACTCCTTAGTTGGTGAGTTCGATGCACCTTTGGACTGGGGTTGAGTTTTTGTGATATGCATAAATGCGACGCACTCCAGGCGAGCGCGTCGCATTAGGTATGGATGCTAGGTTGTGCAGTGCTTTGTTGCGGGGATGAGATCAATATATGCCTTCAGCATCAATGACACCATCTACGGCATTATGCAGAATCTTCTGTTTTATCTCGGCGCAGGGCAGCCAGCTATCTCGAGATTGAATGTTGGCGACCAGTCCACTGATAAGAGGAGCGGCAAATGAGCTGCCCACGCCATAGCTGAATCCGGTCCATGATGTGGTGCTCAGGCTGATGAGCGCATATCGGCAATCAACACCATAACATTTGTTCAGACCTGGTAGGCAATAGGGGGCAATGCCGCCCCCTCCGGGGGCCATGATATCTCCTGTATTGGCAAAACACGCCAGTTCACGTTGAGCATTGCAGGCTGCTACTCCGATAACAAAATCCCAGGCAGCGGGAACTTGTGGGCCATGTGAGCCTGCGATGGGTGCGGAATCGTTTCCTGCTGCAGCGACCACTATAATGTTCAGGGCATAAGCGACTTCGAGCAACAGACGCAGCGATGCTGGTCCGGTTGCGGTATCACCCTCTGAATCGGTGAGCCCCAGGCTCAGGTTGATCACTGCGCCTCGCAGCATGCCGTCATCATTGACCTCGCGAATAAATTGAGCCAGGGCCGCCAACAAAACCGACATGACGCCTTGGGCGGCGTCATCCAATACGCGAATGAGATGGATATCGCTGTAAGGGGCCAACGCGTGAATCAACCCTGCCACGAAAAGGCCATGATCCGCTGCCGGACCAGACCCACATCCGCCTGTGATTCCACCAGGAATTGGATGGGAGAGAGTAAGGTGCAGGTTGGGTTCCAGTTGAAAATCTGCATTGCTGATGGTGACGGGAAATGGGCTGGTGTCGAAGATGCCAACGCGTATGCCACTACCAGCATAAGGAGGCGCTTGTTCGCCTACCCGAGCGCTTAATCCTCGCTCGCCAAACGCCCATTGCGAATAAAAAATGGATAGGGCTTTTCGGCGAATGGATGCACCTCCCTGGTTGTTCATACCTCGCCATGGACTCCCTGCCACGGTCCACGGGCTGCCTGCTACCGTCCATGGGCTCCCCGCCACCGTCCATGGGCTACCTGCCACCGTCCATGGGCTACCTGCCACCGTCCAGGGATTCGCTGAGATGAGATAGTTGAAATCGGCGTTGACATCTACCCGTTTTTTGTGAGCCAGATGGTTGATGCGGTGAATAAGAGGTGCAACTTCTTCTTCATACATGTAGTGGCGAATGACGTGGTTTCGTTTACTTTCCAAACCTGGCAGTGGGCGTTTGCGAGAAACAAGCTTTTCAATGGCTATTTCTTGCTGCAAATACAGTTGATCAAACTTTACTTCAGCCAGCTTCAGGATGGCTTCGATGTCGCTAACACTTCCGGTGAGGATGAGCTGATGTTCGACATACAGCTCTGGTTCAGAGAAGGATTGTTGCTTGCTAATGTCCTTCATGAGTTGGCTCCGTTAGAGAGGTCCTGGATCTCCCATCAAAAAGAAGGATGCCCAGGTGTAGGGATGTTTGTAGAGGATGTGATTATCGCGATAGAGGAAGTCGAGTTGGGCTTTGCGTAACGCCGCAGCTTTGCTCAGACCAGAGGCCAAACCTTGATAGAAGAGCGTGATGAATTCTTCGGCACGGTCGTCAGGAAGCTGCCAGTAGCTTAGCAGTAGCGAGGCAGCGCCGGCATAAAGAAATGAACGACTTAATCCCAAAAGTTCATCTCCGCCTCCGATGAGCTTTTGGCCCGAACTACAGGCGCTGAGCGTCACCAGGGATGCAGAAAAACGCATGTTATAAATATCAAGCGCAGTCAGCCATCCATCAGCCAAGAGCATACCGGAGAACAAGGGATTGTCTGCGCGAAATTCGCCGTGGGTGGCAAAATGCATCAGTTGAGCTGTGGGGGCGTATTCTCGGACGATATCAATACGCGCCTGGTCTTCGAGGCATAGTTCACCTTGCATAAGCCTGGCCACCGTGCGGGCTTCGGTTAACGCGTGGGGCAATAGTCGATGGCTTGAATATCCGAAAACGACACGTTTCTCTGAGGCTGGGCGCGACTCCGATACGAAGCGGAGTAGACTACTGGCAGGCAAATAGCTGAGTTCGTGCGATTCGATCAAGTGCTCTTTGCCGTCATACAGCGCATGGAAAGGCACGTGGTGCAGTACGCCATGCGGAACGATGATCAGTCGAGGATGTTGTTCGAGTTGGGGACGAAGTGGGCGCATTAGGGCAATATCTAATTTGCTGAGCAAGTCGATAGCATTGCGGAGTAGCGCCTCGTGTTGTTGAGGGGGCATCCAGGGGATGGTTTTGCTATTCAGGGACAGCAGATTCAGGAGTTTGGCAATCTGCGATACATTGGCGTCGAGATGATGGATGTTGATTTCATTTTTGGTTATACAAAATACGATGAGATGATTGCCGATGGTGAAGTATTCCAACAACATCGTTTTTTCATCCAACCAGGGTTGGGGCGATTCGACGCGTACTTGCCACAACATAGCATCCCGGGCATATGCTGTATTACGGATGAGGAGTTGTTGCCATATCTGCGTGATCTCTTTCTCCAGGGTCCAGATGCGATAGCTTGTTTTTTCGATATCGCCACCTGCCCGGCTTTCTTCACCGGTCTCCCAACGTAGTGATAGTCTGTCACGCTCGGCGCGAAGGCGCAGCAATTCCTGCACCAGAGCTTTATCTTCCTGGCTGCGGGCGTGGACGCCCATATCCAGGCGTTTAGAGAGCATGGTCAAGAGCGATCTTGATTTGGCGCGCTCGGCCAACTCTATTGCCTTAGCTGGTCGATCCATCTGCAACGCTAGTTGTACAGCTTCTTCATAGAGACGGGTTTTGTCTTCCAAAAAGTCGGCCTGAAACGCGACGGTTAGTTGACCGTGCAACAGTTCAAGGCTGGCCATAGCCCGCTCATACATATTCATTGCCTGCCAAAAATCGCCTCGGCGTTGTAGCACTCGCCCCAGGATGTGGCGTGCCTGAATGGCAAGGGTGGGAGCTTCTTTTTCGATGGCGGTGGAAAGTGCCTGGCGGGCAAGGCGTTCTGCACGCCGCCAGTCTTTTTGCTTCCATGCGATTTGGGCTTGCTGAATTTGAACCTGTGCGATTTTTAGGGGCAAGTTATGACGCCGAAAGATATATTCACAAGATTGCAAGAGTGTTTCACTTTCCCCCAGTCTGTTCAATCGTATGAGCAGGGCCGAACGCTCCAGGTCTGATTCAGCGATCCACACAGAATTTGCATCAGCGGCAAAGCGCTCCCTGGCTTCTTCCAAAGATGCCAGGGCTTCTTTATAGCGCTCCATGCCAGCGTAGGCCACCGCCTCATTCAAAAGCGTTTTTCCCACCTCTTGTATGGCTCCTAATTCATTGAAAAAAGGGCGGGCGTTGCGAGTAATCGCTGTAACTTCATCGAATCGGCGCAATTGCAACAGGCAGTCGCTGAGATACAGGTCGAGCAACAAGGCGTCTCTAATTCTGCCATCGTTGAGGAATTCCTGACGAGCTTCGTTCATCAGGCTCATAGCTTCGTTATAGCGCCCTAGCACTAAGTAAGTGACAGCAAGATTTTGCTTGGCCCGTGCTACTTCGATCGGCTGTCCCAACGCATCCATGCCCGCCAATGCTTTTTCCGATGCGGTGATGGATTCATTCAGACGCCCCAAATTGCGTAACAGAATGCTACGATTTTGCTCAATCCAGGGCAAAAAATCACTTCCCTGTTCGCCCATCTTTTCGAAAATGGCATAGGCTTTATCCAATGTTGCCAAAGCTTCAGCATCATCCCCCTGACGCCCGTGGATGATGGCTGTGTTTAATGTCAGTTTACCTAATTGCAGCCATTCTTCCGCTTCTTCTAACGTATGGGACGCCCTCTCAGAAAGCTTGACTGCCTCTTCATAGCGACCTAAACTGGCCAATGCCCACACATTACCAATTTGTGAACGGGCTTCCTCCGTAGACAATCCCGCCCGACGATAGATGGCGCTTGCTTCCTCGTAAAGTTCCACAGCCTGCTCGTAATTGCCCAACCCAATACCTATTGCGTTGGCTTTTGCCAGCAAGCCCAACGCCCGATGTTTGTCATTGCTCGAATAGCGGGCGACATCCAACATGATTTCAGCAATATCAAGTGATTGTTGGATATCGATTCTTAGAAAATAATCAGCGCGTGCTTTGAGCATCCGCAATAGGGTGTCATCCAGTCGGTCTTTGTTCTGGCTAAGCAGCTGCTCGCGGGCGCTGGCATCGGAATGCTCCAAAAGCGCCTGACTGAATTGTGTGGCGTTCATTTGTGAGCGGTGAGCGCGTTCGGGCCATCTACATTATTCAATACTCAGGTCATCCAGCCGGATGGCCAATTTCGGGCGAATGAGTTTCATTGCATATCCACCAGGCTGCAAGCCGCTGATGCTGAAATTTCCATGTGCGTCCACAGGCGTGTGCGCCACAAGGGCGTCATCTTGCCATATTTGCACTTCGAAAGCATCTGGCTCATCGCCAATGAGCAGACCATACAGCGCCCGCCGTCCCGGTTTTTCGGGGTCCTCCTGAAATTGAATTGCCAGTTGAAACTCCTCAGCCCCATAGATACGTGGCGCTTGTTCGCTACCACGAATTCCGGCCATGGCGGGCCTCATTCCACCTGGGCTTTGCAGTGCTGATTGCACATCATGCAGCAGTTTCGCAAACAGCACCCTTACTGTTTCTCCAATATCAGGCGACATTGCTGGGGCGGGCGAGCCCGATGTGAGATAAGTCTGCAATATTGCCAGTTCTTTGGTGCATGATGGACACATCGCCAGGTGTGATCTGATTTCCTTTTCTCTCGATTTTGGTAGTAATCCCAACTCATACTCACCCAATTCGAGCGGCGATGGGCAATCGATGTGCGCAAATGTTTGCGCCAATCGATGTTCTTCGTCTGCTAATGCTTGCACCCGCGCCTGACATACTGAACATTGTGCGATATGCGCAGCTAGACTGTTATCACCGTCAAGATAGGCGAACAGGTCTGCATCTGTGGGAGAGGGAGAGAGACAGGTCATGAGATATTCAGGGAGTGACTAAATCGTTTGAATTCACTCATTAAACGTTTGATTAGGCGATTTTCCGGCACTATCTGAGAATAACGCCTGCAATTCTTTATCACGACGTAGCCGCGCCAAAAGATTTTCTTTGATGCGATAGATTTCGCGTACATCTCTGAACATATCTGGATACTGTTGGTAGATCTCTCGTGGTTTCATATCTAGGGCATAGCAGCAATAAAAGACGAATTCCTCCTTGCCATTTTGAAAGCGTTTTTTGATAGCATCCCAAAGTTCGCTCCGATAAATGTTATCTAATACTTTGGTATCGAAACGGCTCATTCTAGTGGGAAGAGAGTTCTGCGCAATAATATCATCAATGGCAATGGTTGAACCTGGATGCGTCCGTAAATCATCTATAATGACACTGTGCACGCACAGTTGCAAATATCGCAATACTTCTTTAATGTCATGAAATTGTGTGAATTTTTCAGGATTCAAGGCGTGCCACATACGCGTGAAGGCCATATTGATAAAATATTCTGCGGGTTCGCCCGTTGTTTTGTACATAGGATGGCGTAACACCCATTTTCGCACCTGGGGTTCGTATTGCCCATAAATATATTCCCATGCTTTCTCTTGTTTCGAGATTATTGCGCGCTGAAACAACTCCAGACAACTGTTTCCATCTCTATCTTGTTTCTGGTAGAAGCGTTGTGTTTCTTTGGCGCACTGCTGCGCCAACGCATGCAATGGCTGTGTAGCCAAGCTATCAGCGTGGGTCATAATATAAAAAGCGAGAGAGGTTTGCCTGTATGCAAAATGCTTGCACAACTTTTGACAGTATATCACAGCAGAAGATGGTGTCAATTTGTTGATCGTCGGTGGGTGCGTTTCAAAATGGGGGCGCTTTCCGCATTCATGGCCGACTCAAGTCGGGCGCTTCAGGCCTGCGGCCAGGGGCCGGCCTTCACCGTCTGGAGGCTGGGGGCCGATCAGGGGAGATGGGTTAAAACCTTTCCGCAGATTCTCTCCTCACCTGTCCTGTTGCAAAGGAGCTGGGGGGACTCGAAGCGCCCGAGTGAACTCGGTCAGCGCACTTCGAAAAATGTTCCGTACTCCTTTAGAAAATGTGCACCAGTGCCGGAAAAATTTCATGTCCATCGTTTATGAGTGTAGAAAGTGGCGAGAGAGGTTTTGTGATTTACTGACGTGGCGAACGTCGGTTGGAGTGGGGTGAGGGCTGGTGAGGCGAGACATCAGCCCTCTCTTTTCTGATTTTGCCGGAGATGCGTTGTCGTCTCCGGCTTTTTTCTGGGAGAGGGAATCGTGTGCGTTTGCGGAATGTAAGGCGATGTGATATACCTGAAATCTCAGGACGATATTCTCGGAAGGATGTTTATGAGCGAAGATCAACAGTCTATCCTTTTGTCGGCCACGGCATCGCAGGGTGACGTCAGCATTGGCGTTGTTCGCAAACGCTCTGTGGGAGCAGATTTGAAGATGTCTGCGGTCGGAGCCGATATTCAGCCTTATCGGC
The DNA here is from genome assembly GCA_964650295.1 of uncultured Caldilineales bacterium. Classification (GTDB taxonomy): domain Bacteria; phylum Chloroflexota; class Anaerolineae; order J102; family J102; genus M2005. The sequence continues at coordinate 19,107 of CAZYSY010000193.1, forward strand.
ATGCCCATATGCTGGGGCAACCTGGCGAGACGGAACGCGATGATTCGGATCTCGACGATCCTACACTCTACATAAATCGCGAGTTGAGCTGGTTGGAATTCAACCGGAGGGTGCTGGAAGAGGCTCAAGATGCTTCACATCCCCTACTTGAGCGGGTGAAATTTTTGGCGATTTTTTCCAACAATTTGGATGAATTTTTTATGATCCGTGTTTCAGGCCTGCGCGAACAGCTGGAATCTGGCATATTGGAGACTTCGCCCGATGGCATGACGCCCGCCGAACAGTTGGCGGCGATTCGGCGCACGCTAGAGCCGATGCTGGCCGAACATCGCTCGACCTGGCTAGAGGTGTTGCTGCCTTTGCTTATGGTAGAAGGCATTCGCATCTTGCCATACCGCCAGCTAAAGAAAAAGCAGAAGCGACTTCTGCGGCGCTTTTTTCGTGATGAGATTTTTCCTACGTTAACGCCATTAGCCTTCGACCCGGGCCATCCTTTTCCCCACATTTCTAATTTGAGCTTGAATCTGGCTGTTGTTGTTTCAGATCCTGAGCATGGGGAGCGTTTTGCCCGCGTGAAAGTGCCCGATGTGTTTCCGCGGCTATTGCGCATTCCCAGCGAAGACCGGGCCGAGATTTTCGAAGGGCTGCCATTGACCGATGTTAAGGCCAATAATTTTGTATGGATTGAGGAGGTCATTCGACATAATCTTGCTGATCTCTTTCCCGGCTTAGAGGTCAAGGCGGCGTATCCCTTTCGTGTCACCCGTGATGCTGATATCGAGATCGAAGAGGATGAGGCTGCCGATTTGTTGGCAGCCATCGAGGAGGGTGTGGAATCTCGGTTTTTTGGCAAAGTTGTGCGTTTGGAGGTCGATAAAGCCATCCCTCGTCGGATTCGTGACATCCTTGTCGAAAATTTGGGATTGCAGCCTTATCAGGTTTATACCTTGGATGGTCCCGTGGGTATGGCCGCGCTTATGGAATTGCTAAAGGTCGAGCGGCCCGATTTGAAGGATGCTCCATTCACGCCTTCAATGCCGCCAGCCCTTTCCTCTGGCGAAAATATTTTCTCCGTTATCAATCGGCAGAATATTTTACTTTTCCACCCCTATGATAGTTTCTCGCCCGTTTTGGAGTTTTTGGAAACTGCCGCCCATGATCCCAATGTGCTTGCCATCAAACAAACCTTGTATCGTGTGGGAAAGAATGCTCCCGTTGTCAAGGCGCTGATGAAAGCGCGTGAAAATGGCAAGCAGGTAGCCGTTTTGGTCGAGCTCAAAGCCCGGTTCGACGAAGAAAACAATATTGTTTGGGCCAAGGCGCTAGAACGAGTGGGCGTGCACGTGGTTTATGGTTTGATTGGTCTTAAGACCCACGCCAAGCTGCTTATGGTAGTGCGTCGTGAAAATGATCGCATCGTGCGTTATTTGCATATGAGCACTGGCAATTACAATGCGGTCACCGCTCGCATCTACACCGACATGGGTTATTTTACTTCTGACGCTGATTTGGGCGCCGATGTCGCAGATCTTTTCAACGCACTCACAGGATATTCGCGGAAAGATGAATATCGAAAATTGTTGGTGGCTCCTGGGCGGATGCGTGATGAAATCTGCAAACGCATTGAACGAGAGATTGCCCGTCAAAAGAAACATGGCGATGGGCGTCTTATTATGAAAATGAATCAGCTGGTGGATAAGAAGTGTATCAAGGCTCTTTATCGCGCCTCGCAAGCGGGCGTCAAGGTGGATTTGCAAGTGCGAGGTATTTGTTGCCTACGACCTGGACTGGCAGGCATCAGTGATAATATCCGCGTGACTTCAATTGTTGGGCGTTTTTTGGAGCATGCTCGCGTTTATTATTTCTATAATGGCGGGGATGAAGAGGTGTTATTGGGGAGCGCCGATCTCATGCCTCGCAATCTCGATCGTCGCGTTGAGCAACTCTTTCCGGTTGAAGACCCCTTCATCAAAAATGCTATCAAGCGGATTCTCGAAATTCACTTGAGCGACAATGTCAAGGCGCGCGAGATGCAGCCTGATGGCTCTTATCGGCGTACAGCACCCGCTGCAGCGGAAATACGCATCGATGCCCAACAGTGGATGATCGAGCATCGTGGCTTCTGGCACCAAAAGGAGTAATGGCATGCATCAGCGATTACTCAATATCATTGGTCGGTTTTTTCGGGTGACTCCGTAAAGCGTTACGCTGCTGAGATCGCTCGTTACCACCGCATCCAGGCCAGCCCAGGCTCTCGCGATGCGGCCGGGTGGATGTTGGCAATGCCTCAGCAGGCTCGGGCCTGGGAGACAATATCTGAGAATGCGCATTATCAGCAAGATCGCATGAGAGTCGCCCAAAAATCATTATCTCGGCTCGCCAATATCGAAAACAAGTTATTGGAACTGGTGGGGATATGAACGCGTTTACTGATCTGCTGCTAAAACAGGCCCGATGGCAGGTTCGCGTCTACAACCTACCCGCAATGGAGGTAGGGCCTGATCGATGGGCGCTCCGAGCTGCTCACCGCATTCCTAAACGATTATATCGGGGGCCAATTTGGGAGATGGGCATTCCTATTATGGTCCTGCCACTGAGGGGCGAGGATTTGCTAGGGTGGATGAGTCTGGCCAATGAAGTTCCCGGATGGCGGTTGTATAGAACCATCGCTAGGTATTGGGCCGATGGTCAACGTAGCCTGGCGGAAATCGCTCGCCTTGTTGCATTGGAGACAGGTCGTTCTATCGGCCCAACCATTGAACTTTACTTCAATTTGCGGGAAAAGATGGGACTGGTGCGTATTGAAACCAAGGACTGACTTCGTGAAGCACGCGGAGGGATTTGTAGCCATTTCTTTCGATTCTTAATTATTCCCCATGATATCTCTCTTGTGTCGCTTTTGTCGCTTTCATTTTTCTCTATTACAATGACAATCTCCAATTATAAAACTCTCTCGCTCACACAGGTTGCTCAACATGAAACCCTTGTCTGAATTACTAAGCAACATCCCTCCTTCCGCAACATTGGCGGTAAATGATAAGGCCAAGGCTTTGAAAGCTGTTGGACGTGATATCATCTCATTGGCTGGGGGTGATCCCGACTTCGCGACCCCTGAGCACATTGTTAAGGCTGCCATTCGCGCCCTCAACGCCGGTGATACACATTATCCTCCTTCTCGCGGCACAGTGGCCATGCGCAAGGCTGTGGCAGCCAAGATGCAAAATGATTATGGTCTGGCAGTCGATCCTGCCACGCAAGTGCTCATCAGTCCAGGCGCCAAATTTTTGCTTTATGCCGCCTTACGCGCATTGGTCAATCCGGGCGATGAGGTCATTATCTTCGAGCCCTATTGGGTTTCTTATGTGCCCATGGTGATCATGGCGGGAGCGACGCCTGTCACTGTGCCTCTTGATGCAGCACGGGGTTTCGCCATCACCGGTGATGTGGCCCGCTACATCTCGCCTCGCACTAAGGTGATGCTCGTTAACTCACCTAACAATCCCACCGGCCACGTTCTCTCCTCCGTCGAGGCCGATGTGGTGCGTAATCTTGCCCTGCAGCATGATCTCTATGTCATTTCCGATGAAATTTACGAAAGACTCATCTTTGAAGGTCAGCATATCAATCTTGCTTCCCTGCCTGATATGCAGCAGCGCACCATCACCATCAATGGGCATTCCAAAGCCTATGCCATGACTGGCTGGCGTTTGGGATGGGCCGTGGGGCCGCAAGATGTCATCGGGCTTATGGCAAAGTTGCAAAGCCAGACAGTCACTTCGGCCGCCTCCTTCACCATGGAGGCGGGGGCTGCTGCTCTAAACGGGTCTCAGGACGCGGTGGAGGAAATGCGTTTGGCCTACAAGGCTCGTCGCGACTTCATGGTGGATGCACTCAATGCCATCCCTGGCGTCGAATGTGATCGCCCTGAAGGGGCTTTCTATCTTTTCGTTCGATTTCCTGGACTTGGGAGTGACTCCGTGCAGATCGCAAATATCTTGCTGGAAGAAGCCGATATCGCAGGTACGCCCGGCATATCATTTGGCCGAGCGGGGGAAGGGCATGTGCGTTTTTCCATTGCCACGTCCATGCCTGAGTTGGAACGGGCTGTCGCTCGCATCCAACGTCTGATGAAAGGTAAGATATTGCACTGAAATCATGACGAACGCCCGATACTGCAAAGAGATCGGGCGTTCTTTTGCATTGCCGGAGCTATGGATTATTCGTCGGGCAAAGGCGGGGGAGGTGGTGTGATGGGCGTATTGTTTTGCTCTGATTCCGCCGTGAGGCTGGATTCTTCAGGAAGGGCATGTTTCAGTGGAGGCATGGTTGTATCCTTGGGAACGGATGGATAGTCCTGACGTCCGAAGCGGGTGAGCAAAACCCCGCCCACTGCAATGTTAGCGATGACGCTGAAGATGAGGAGTGAGAGAAGCCCTCCAACAAAGGGCAGCATCTGTGGCAATCGCCATAAGAGTGTCAAAATGGCAACGCCGACAATGGCTTCCCATACCGGGGTCGCGTTGGAGGCGTTGGCTGCCTTTAGCAACTCTTTGCCTACCATCCAACCCATCGCCAACCACCCAAACAGGAGAATAGCCAGCAAAATGAAGGGAATGGCTACAGCGAGAGGAATCAGGCAAATGGTAATGGCGAGGATGAGGATGAGTATCATAATGGCGGGGGTTAGCAAGATGAAAGCCGCCAGGCCAACACCAAAGGAGAGCAGAAGGTTGTGCTGGATGGCGTTGGCAACGCGTTCTGTAGGGCGAGGGGCGATTAGCACCAAAACAACGCCCAGAGCTGCTAAGATCGCCGTCCAGGCGATGGCCGACATACCGTCCAGGAACAGATCAAAAAGCCACGCGAAAGGACCGTGATGCGTTCGTTGCGTCGGGAAGTTGTTGAATTCACCTTCAAAGCCTTCGGGGATTCCGGGCGCTTCTGGGGCTCCTGGCGTGAGCGGGATGCCACCAGGCCCGATTTTGCCGATGAAATTTTCTCGCTTGACCCCATCTGTCTCAACGATGTTACCATGCACGCTGGCGTTAGGGTCTCGCTGGATAATGCCTCCAACAGCTGTGGCGTCGCCGTCGACGACAGCATTGGGACCCAAATTGACTGCGCCGCCAATGGCGACGACATCACCATAGATATAACCATCGATGGTGGCGTTGCCGCCGATGATAGCGACATCACCGTTGACGGTGGCATCCGTCTGAATCGTTACGGCGCCTCCCATGACAAGTAGATCTCCATACAAGGTTTCTCCACTTGCCAATGTATATGTTCCGCCAAATACCAGTTTGCCGCCAGGTTGGGGGCCCTGTGCATAGGTGGCGTTGGGCACCCAAAACAATGTAGTGACGAGAAGCAGAAGAACGGCGCTAATCATGAGGGTGCGGCGGGATGCAATGTGCATGGCAATGACCTCCAGAAAATAGCAACAGAATGCAAACACTAAGTGGTCTGCTGGCTGGGCGAGGTGGGAGTGAAAAGTAGCTCCGGAGATTGTTGCATAACGATCGCCAGGGCGGAAAGTAGAAAGCTCAGTGAAATGAACGTGCTAAACAGGATTAGCGTCCATGACGGTAGGTGCCTGAATAGTGCGAAGAGGCCCACACCCATGGTAGCGAGTGTTCCCACGGCAGTGGTAATCCAACTCAAGACTCTGACGATGATGGTAGGCTCCAAGAATGCCGTGAGGCCAGCCCATAAGAGCAAAAAAATGGGCGCCAATACTGTCAGCACTGCCAACGCGAGTATGCCAGCCAATGCGAACTTGTCTCGTCTTTGCCGCCACGCCAGTTCCCGCGTCACCGACGTTGACAAGTCGCGACTGGGCTCTAGCATGGGAGCGGATTCAAATGTCTTGTGAACCCATAGCATGGCATTGAACAGGCTCTCACATTCAGGTTGTGCCTGAGCCTGGCGCTGTAAGTTGGCGAGCTCCTTTTCGGGCAAATCGCCATCTAAATATCGGGAAAGGCGTTGGAGAAGCGCATTGCAATCGTACATGAGATTGTCGTTATTGAGTTGAGATGGAAGTATGAGGAGGGGGAACGTGTTGCTAATTGGCGATCATCTGTGCGATCTGTTTACGCGCTCGGTGCAGTCTCGATTTAACTGCAGAAACTGATATATCCATCACTTCGGCGATTTCTTCGTAAGAATATCCGTACCAATAAAGGAGCACGATGGGCGTGCGATAGTCTGGTGAGAGTTGATCAATCCACTGTTGGACTTGCTCAGCCATTTCTTGTCGTTCGGCGCTGCGGTACGGGTCGATGGTTTCAGGCATGGGAACTTTTTCTACCAGGGGGTCATCTTCGAGAGAGCTCCAGTTGATGCGTCGTTTGCGCAGCCGATCGATACAGTGATTCGAGGCAATAGTGAGCACCCAGTTGAGAAATTTCCGGTCAGGATTGAAACGATCAAGATTTGTGTAGGCGCGTATGAATGTTTCCTGCGTGGCATCTTCGGCTTCTTGCTGGTTGCCTAGCATGCGATAACACAAGTTATAGACCGGTCGTTGATAGGATTGCACAATGTGCGCGAATGCCTGCTGGTCGCCATTTTGGGCGTTTCGCAAGTAGTCGCGTTCCGAAGAGGGATAAGACGCCGTCGCGTGATTCACTGACCGCCTCGAGGTAGCACGAGAACGCGAGATGTTGGTTCCGGGGTGTAGCAAGCTGAGTGTGGACATTCTATCATGCGATACGGTGAATCGTTGAGCCAGGTTTCAGGAAGTTCTAACATTGCATTTCCGCCCCTCTTTTTGATAAGATGCTTTTTGTTACGTTCATCCTTTCTCTCCATTCATTGTCGTCGTTCTGACCATGCCATACAACGAGTATATTGCCATTGAAGGGGCTATCGGGGTGGGGAAGACAACCCTGGCCCGGATGTTGTCTGAGGAGCTACACGCTTCACTTTTGCTGGAAGTCTTTGAAGAGAATCCTTTTCTTAGCGATTTTTATGCAGATCGGGAGCGATACGCTTTTCAAACTCAGATATTTTTCCTCATTAGTCGATATCACCAGCAAAGCCGCGTTATTCCGCAGACATTGGCTCATGAGCGCTTGGTGAGTGATTATCTTTTCGATAAGGACCGGCTCTTTGCTCATCTGAATTTGGTTAATGATGAGTTAGCCATGTATGAGCGTGTGCATCAGATTTTGGGAGAACAGATTCCCACGCCCGATCTGGTTGTGTATCTGCGCGCCAGTACAGATGTTCTTATGCGCCGTATTGCTATGCGCGATCGTCCATATGAGCGTAATATGGCCTGGGCGTATATCGATAGCTTGCGGCAGGCGTATGATGAGTTTTTTGGCAGTTATGCAGCGGCGCCCGTGCTTACCGTCGACACCAATGATCTCGATTTTGTGCGCTCCGATGAGGATCGAGCCTATTTGATGGGGCTGGTGCGTACGGCTTTGGAGAAAGGCGCGATTCAACAGGCTTTGCCCGAACTCAAAAAACAAGCTCCACCAACCGGCATTCGTATCCTGAAGGGGGGGCGCCGCCGCCTGGGCGATTTTCAACGCTTCCACCGGGCATTGGATCAGGAGAAAGGGTTTGGTTCTGATTTGGGGATGAACTTCGCTGGTCTCACCGAAGAAGTGGGGGAAGTCGGGCGAGAGGTAAAGCTGGCGCTTATCGAGGCTGAGCGGCTTCTGGCCCGCACTGGTAATCATCAGGAAGCATTGGAGCGAGCCATTGCTGGGCGTAGAGACTTATTGGCTGAAGAAATGGCAGACGTGTTGGCATATTTACTTAAGTTGGCCAATTATACAGGCATCGACCTCGAAGCTGCATACGTACGTAAAATGGGGCGCAACTGGCAACGTGATTTCGAGGCGAGATTCCGCGAATTGGGGAGGGAGGGGGCATGACAAAACGATTCATCGCCATTGCTGGCAATGTGGGCGTCGGTAAATCCACCTTGACCCGCATGTTAGCTGGACGTCTGGGATGGGAGCCTTTTTTCGAGGCGGTGGACGATAATCCATATCTAGCTGATTTTTATGCCGATATGCGCCAGTGGGCATTTCATTCTCAGATTTTCTTTCTTTCCCGGCGGCTCCGTCACCATCACGAATTGCTACAACGCCCGAATTCCGTCATCCAAGATCGTAGCGTTTACGAAGATGCTGAGATTTTCGCCCGCAATCTCTATGAGCAGGGCAACATGGATGAGCGTGATTATCAGAGCTATCGTGAACTGTACGAGGTGCTCTGTGCATTTTTGCCTCCGCCTGACCTGGTGGTGTACCTGCGTGCGGATGTGCCAATACTATTACAGCGCATCAAGATGCGTGGGCGGGCGTATGAACAAGATATCGATCCCATCTATTTGCAGCGCCTGAATGATTATTACGATGCCTGGATTAGCGAATTTGCGCTTTCTCCTGTGCTCACCATCGAAGCCAGCGGCATCGATTTCGTCAACCACCGCGAACACCTCGATCGCATCGAGGAAGCAGTGCGCGATCGCCTGGCGGGCAAGGATGTGTTGGTGCTTTCGAATGGTGAATAGTGCGGATTTACGCTTGCATACTCTGTGCAATTGCTCTCGGCTCCACAGTACCCCGCGAACTACCTGTTGTTGTCCGTTCCTGCTAAGACCTTCGTCAAATTTAGCTTCGGCATACTTGTTATGACCTACTACATTGGTATTGACATTGGTGGCACCAAAATCCTGGCGGCAGTAGCCACGCCCGAAGGCTGCATCCTTGCCCGCGCCAAACGCAAAACCTTTTCCCGAGACAACAAAAACACCGCCTCGATGACCCTAGCCCAACGCATCGCCCACACCGCGCTGGATGCAGCATCAAAGGCTGGCGTTGATATGCGTGAAATCGAAGCTGTAGGCGTTGGCGCGCCTGGTCCCACTGATATCCACACCGGCCATGTATTCAACACCGTCAACTTGCCCGCCTGGCGACAGGGTTTTGATCTTGGCCCAGTTTTACAGGATTTACTTGGCCCTCCCGTATTCGTGGATAATGATGTGAATGTGGGGCTGCTGGGAGAGGCTAGATACGGAGCCGCCCAGGACCTAGATGATGTGGTGGGCATCTTCGTTGGCACCGGTTTGGGGGGAGCCATCATGCTGGATAGCCAACTACGCCGCGGATTTCGCTGGGGGGCAGGCGAGGTGGGACACACCTACCTTTACTGGCCAGGCAATGAGCCGATGGAGGTCGAACAGATCGCCAGTCGAGGCGCTATTAGCAAAGAGTTGGAGCGGGCGGTGCGCCAGGGCAAAAGTCCCATCCTGGCGGAGTTGTTAGCCCGGCGCAAGGATGGACGGATCACCAGTGGCGTCATCCGCAAGGCGCTGGACGCTGGTGACCAGACCACGCAAAAGGCTGTGGCCCAAGTTCAGAATACACTGGCCGTACTCATCGCCTCACTTGCCAATCTACTGGATCCTCAAGCCTTTGTGTTGGGCGGGGGTTTGGTGGAAAGTCTTGGAGAACCCTTTTTAGAACCTATTCGCAAACGAGCCCGGCCGCTTTTCTTCGTGCGCCATCGTGCTGATGAAGTGCAGATTGTGCCTGCTGGCTTGGGCGATGATTCGGGCGTATTGGGAGGAGTGGCTTTGGCTCTCGAACTAGCTTCCGCACAGCCTTAGGGAGGTTCGACTCCAGAGGAACGTTCCATTACCTCGTGTTTCTTTCGCGAAAGATAAAGCAAACTCAATCCAAATCCCACCAACATGACAACAGCGCCGCTAAGATAAGGATAGTGCAAGTTCGCGTCGAAGAGTAGCCCAGCCCATATTGGTCCCACGACTCGCCCCAAACTCATGAAGGAGTTGGTTAGCCCCATGGCTAATCCCTGGCCTTCACGCGCCAACTTTGAGATAAGCGCTGAGAGCGAAGGACGAATCATGGCGTTGGCCAGCACAAAGAAGCCCACGGTCAACAACACAGTAATAAAATTTGTGGCCATCAGCATAAGCACAAAGCCGATGGCGCTGGCCGCTAGAGAGATTTTGATGACGCTGACCTCGCCCCATTTTCGTGTAGTAGGTCCTGTGAGCGCTCCCTGCGCAATGGCTGATATCAGACCCACAACTGTGAGGATGCCGCCCACATGGCGTGGGCCGTAAGCAAATCGATGTAATGCATAGAGCCCAAATACAGCCTCAAAATTGGTCATGGCGAAACTAACCAGAAACGAGAGCACGAAGAGAATGCCTAGAGGCCCTACTAGCGCTTGCCACATCGCACCTAGTTTGGGCCCTGCAAGATGAACGTCTTGCGAGCGTTTATCCGCTGACAAAGATTCGGGCAGGAAGAAGAGTATAAGCGCCAACGCCAAACCAGATAACCCTGCGGCCAGGAAGAAGGGCATGGAGAGTGAACTTTCTGCAGCCCAGCCGCCCAGGCCAGGCCCCAACACCATGCCGATGCCCATGGCGGCGCCGATCAGTCCCATGCCTCCGCCCCGATCACGTTCTGAAGTGCTATCTGCAATGTAGGCCATGGCTGTGGGCAAGGTGGCCGATGAGAGTACTCCCGCTAAAGCCCGGCTACCGAACAGCATCCAATAGGTGTTAGAAAGTCCCATTAGCATTAATGAGACGGCATTGCCAAAGACGCCAATAAGCAGGATGGGTTTGCGACCAAATTTATCGGAAAGACTTCCCCAGAAAGGGGCGAAAACGAACTGCATGATGCTAAAAATTGCCATTAGCATCCCCAACTCTTTGCCGCCAACCCCCAGAGCCTCGACATAAAATGGAATGATGGGGATGATGACGCCGAAGCCGATCATCATCACGGCCATAGTGAAAAAGAGAATTGCAATGTTGCGTTGGTCTTTGTTGAAATGTTTCATAGAAAATGTGTTTTGTGAAATGAACTCCGGGCGAAAGCAAGTCTAAGCAAGTATAATGGAAGTGAGGGAGGGAGCCCAAAAGCAGGGCGGGTCTCAACATGCACCTCGAAGGATGTTGTTTTTCTATTTTTGAAACGCATCTGTTTCTTGGTTCCGATTTGTCCTAGTTGGGGAGCCTTGGTGTACAATTGTGACAGTGAAAAATGAATTTTCTAGCCTGCTTTTTCCTTATCACAGCATTGGTCTTGCTTGCCCTAGTCATCTACTGGCTGTTCTTCCTGACAGAAGGCGTTTATCTCGGAGAAAGGGTCGTGGTCTGGTTGTATGATCGGTATGCATCGCGCTATGATGCCATCAAGGAATGGGACATCCAAGATGAGATTGATTACCTTGCCAGGCCGTTTACGGCGCTGGTGGAGGCAAAACGACGGCCACCTCTGATTTTGGATGTAGCTGCAGGAAGTGGACGTTTGCCGCTTTCGGTTCGTAGGGCAAAATTGCTGCCTGATGCCCGGTGGGTGCTGTTGGATGCTTCACAAGGGATGTTGGAGCAAGCCTTGAACCGGTTGGGCCGGGATGATCGGCTGTATTTTGTGCAGCATACCGCGCAACCGCTTCCTTTTGCAGATGAGGTTTTCGATGTCGTTGCTTGTCTTGAAGCTTTAGAATTCATGCCAGACCCTGAAAAAACGTTGAGCGAATTGGTTCGGGTGTTACGTCCGGGCGGATTGTTATTGATCACAAATCGTATAGGGATAGGTGCCCGTTTCATGCCAGGCCGCGTCTGGACACACTCCCAGGTGTTTCAACTTCTGAAGATGCGAAAAATGCGGTCAATTAGCATTCGTCCATTTTTGGTAGATTACGAATGGGTGACCGCTATCAAAAATGGCACTTTTCGACCTCCGGGCCGCGCCAACGATGTCGACATCATTGCCTGCCTCACTGCTATGGACCTTTTTTCACTCCCCGACCAATCAAGGGTACAATAGCATTGCATGGATAATCTGCTTGCTATTTTCAGCCAGTTTAGCTGGCCCGCCAGCTTTATCGACATCTTGCTGGTGACCCTGATTTTTTATACGCTGCTGCGATTGTTTGCTGGCACTCAAGCAGTGCAGCTTTTGCGCGGGTTGCTCATTATCTTTTTGATTATCGCTCTGCTGGGTAGCTTTACGGGCCTGACCGCCTTTAGTTGGCTCATTCGCACCTCTTCATTGGCTATCCTTATCGCATTACCTGTGATTTTTCAACCAGAATTGCGCCGCGTATTGGAACGGGTGGGCCGGACAAAGATGTTTTTCGGGCGGCAGCGACGCGTCACTGGATTTTCAAAAACCATCAGCGAACTGATTTCGGCAACTGTGCGCATGTCAAAACTCCGCTATGGAGCGATTATTGTTCTTGAAGATCAGGTGACGTTGGAACCATACATCGAAACTGGCGTCACCATCAATGCTACCATCAACCGCGAACTCATCATCTCCATCTTCTATCCGGGAACACCATTGCATGATGGCGCTGTGATTATTCGTGACGATCGGATTGTAGCGGCTGCGTGCGTGCTTCCATTGACACAGCGTTCTCTGCCCGACACCTCTTTGGGAACGCGACATCGAGCGGCTATTGGCATTACCGAAGAGACCGACGCATTGGCGATTGTTGTTAGTGAGGAAACGGGTAGTATCTCAGCCGCCCGCAACGGACGTATGGCGCGGCGTCTGGATGAAAAACGTTTGCGGCGCATCCTTGAACGGTTTTACGAGTCGCGCCGTGACCTGTTTGACGCGGAGGAAGCGACGATATGACCATCGATCGTTCTTCTCGAGAGGCCCCCTCCTGGATGGATCGCCTGGGCTCTGACTGGTTGGACCGATTGGGTTCTCTTCTGCTGGCTTTTATCCTTGCGATTGTCGTTTGGGTGGTGGCAATGCAGCAGCAGAACCCGGTGGTAACCATGCTGATCTCTGGCGTGCCGGTCACGGTGCAGAATCTGCCCGATGAGCTCGCTTTTTCAGAGCAACAACCGGGGTTGCCAAACGCTGTGGATGTGCGGGTGCGCGGGCCTCAGGGCATCCTCAACACGCTTACCCCCTCTGATTTCACCGCCACGATCGATCTGGCCGAGACAGAAGTAGGCTCGCAATCCATCCCCATTGATGTCAAATCAAACGTTTCTAGCGTGAAAGTGCTTGATGTTTTTCCCGATGCCGTAGAGGTTCATTTGGTTCGAAAGGTCGAAAAGGAGGTTTCTGTTGTGGCGAACCTCATCGGCGAACCTCCTTTTGGTTTCATTGCCTCCTCTCCGGTTATTACCCCCACCTCTGTCGTGGTCAGAGGACCTGAGCCTAAGGTTGAGAAAGTTGTGCGGGCTGAAATTGCCGTTCGGTTGACCGACGCCCGCGCAGATGTAAAGATTACTGACTTCGTGACACTGCGAGATGTTAATGGTCTTGTGGTCTCTGGCTTGCAGTCTGAACCTCCCACCGTCTCGGTGCTGGTGCCCATTCAACAGCGCCAGGGGTTTTCAGAGAAGACGGTGTTGCCAAAAATTCAAGGACAGCCTGCTATCAACTACCGTATTGCTGGCATCACTGTCGAGCCGACCACAGTCACCTTGTTCGGCGATCCTGGCACATTAAACCAAATGCCTCCCTTTGTCGAAACCGTGCCTGTTGATATTAGTGGCGCCACCGAAGATATTGAGGAACGCGTTCCCATCGTTCTCCCTGAGGCTGTGGCAGCGGTTGGTTCACAAGCCGTGGTGGTGCACGTGCAGATTGTTCCCATCGAGGGAAGTGTCACCATGAGCTTGCGACCCGTTATTCAAGGTCTAGATCCCGAACTGGCTGTGGAGACTGTTTCTCCTACCTCCATTGATGTCATTTTGCAGGGACCATTGCCCAAATTGCAGTCCCTGACTGCCGATGTAAACGTTCAGGCTGTGTTGAACCTTTCTGGTCGTAACGCAGGTGTGCATACCGTCATACCTGTATTGGTCGTTCCTGAAGGCATCAGTATACAGACCATTTTGCCAGAGACCGTGCAGGTTACCATTGGCGTCAAGCCTACATCCACCCCGACACCCACCGGAGAAGCCAAGCAGTCACAGATGCCTACTCCCGAAACAACGCCTTCCCCCACACCAACTCAAGAAACTGGATAAATTACCTGTTATGAGCAAACATCGCCCCAAGCCCATTGTTGCCCTGGTTGGGCGCCCCAACGTGGGTAAATCCACCCTGTTCAACCGCCTTATTGGTCAGAGGAGAGCTATTGTCGAAGATCTCCCCGGTACAACTCGCGATCGAATCTATGGTGACGCCGAGTGGACCGGCGCCTCCTTTGTCGTTGTAGATACGGGTGGCATCGAGCCTCTGAAAGAACGTAGCGGCAGACAAGTTGCCGTGTCTTACGATCCGCTGGCCGCTGCTTCAAAAGGGTTTGTGGCCGAAATTCGCTCCCAGGCTGAGCTGGCCATTGAGGAGGCCGATGTGATTGTGTTTTTGGTGGATGCGAAGGAGGGATTGACCGCGGCTGATGAAGAGGTGGCTGCAATGTTGCGGGAGACTGATAAGCCGGTGATTTTGGCGGCCAATAAGGCAGATAATGCAGAGCGACGCATGAACGCTTTGGAGTTCTATGCGCTGGGCCTGGGCGATCCCCACCCCATTTCTGCTTATCATGGCACTGGCACGGGGGACCTGTTGGATGTGGTGGTTTCCCATCTGCCGCAATCGGATGGCGGTGATGAGGAGGAGGATGCTTTGCGCATCGCCATCGTGGGGAGGCCCAATGTGGGCAAATCATCGCTACTCAATGCGTTGTTGGGACAAGAGCGAGCCATTGTCAGCGATATTGCGGGCACCACCCGCGATGCAGTGGATACTTATCTTACCTGGGAGGGAAAAAAGGTCGTGTTGGTGGATTCAGCCGGTATCCGCCGCCGCGGGCGTATCGAGCGAGGCATCGAAAAGTATAGTGTGATGCGAGCGTTGCGGGCCATTGGTCGGGCTGATGTGGTGTTATTGGTGCTGGACGCCACCGAGGGCGTCACCGCCCAAGATGCGCACATTGGCGGCTATATTTTGGAGGAGGGCCGTAGTCTTATCCTCGTGGTCAACAAGTGGGACGACATCGAAAAGGACACGCATACCATGGCGGAATGTAATCGAAAGCTTCGAGAAGAGCTGAAGTTTTTGGATTATGTGCCTGTGCTATATGTTTCGGCGCTCACCCGTCAGCGGGTCAATCAAATCATTCCCACTGCGTTGCGGGTGAAGCAGGAACGGGAGATGCGGCTATCTACTGGCGAGCTTAATCGTCTATTGCAAGATGCGGTGGCGGCTAATCCGCCCAAAACGTTCAAAGGGCGTCGCGCTCGATTTTATTACGTCACCCAGGCTGATATGAACCCTCCCACTTTTGTATTTTTCGTTAACGATCCTCGCTCAGTGCATTTCACCTACATGCGTTATCTCGAAAATAAGATTCGGGAGCGATATCCTTACGAGGGCACTCCTATCCGGCTGAAACTACGAGGAAAGGAGCGCAGGTAACGATGCGCACACGCTTATCAGGATGGCCGCAACTCCTCACGCTTCTTGTGTTGACGTTGGCTTTTGGCTATCTGGCCTGGTTGGGCTGGGGACTATTGCCGGGGCACGGTCCTCTCGAGCGCGATGGCTTTGACGGACGACGAGCGCTGGCGTTGGTGAAAGATCAGTGTGAATTGGGACCGCGTCCAGGCGGCTCTGTCGAAGCCTGGATGGTTGGCGATATGATTTTGGGTGAATTGCAGCGGGTGGGATGGAAAACGGCGGTGGAGGAGTATGCGGCTGATGATCTGCAGTTGCGCAATGTTGCAGGCCTGGCCGGAGAGTCTGGACCACTGGTTGTCATTGCTACTCATTACGACACGACGCGTTTGACTTCGGAGGATGGGCGCCCCATGCTCGGAGCCAATAACGGAGCTTCTGGCGTCGCTGTATTGTTGGAACTGGCAAGGGCTTTGAATGTGCAAAAACTACAACATCGTCTTTGGTTAGTGTTCTTGGATGGCGAAGCCGATCCTGATGCTCCTGATTGGGATCAACTTTCAGGAGCAAGGCGTTTCGCACAGAATCGGCATCCTGCCGCCATCATTTATCTCAACAATGTTGGGGCGGTGCACCCATATTTTCCACAAGCGCCCGATGCCAATGAGTTGCTGCAATCGCAGTTATGGAAGTTAGCAGGCAGGTTAGGATATGAATCGTTGTTCCCTCAGCAAGTAGGACCGACCATAATCGACGCTCACACACGATTTATTCAGGCTGGCATCCCCACGGCAATCATCATTCAGCCCGATTATCCCTACGCCCGCACACCTGAGGATGACTGCAAGAAAATTGACGAGAAATCACTTCAAGCGGTAGGCGTCTTGTTAGAGTCCTATGTTGAAAATGGCGAATTTATGACCATCGCCCCTGCTTTGCGTTAAGTGTCCAGCGCCTCAAACGGAATGGCCTTGTAGCTGGAGTGGCATGAAGTGAGCTTGTTGCGTCAGCTTGAAAGCAGGCGACAGCATCAACGGTCCGGTGTAGGAAGCCGCTGGTGACCTGCATCAGAATTGCGATGTTTGGGCAAGGTGTACATATTCGGCCCGGACGCTGTTATGGGGATTGAGCCCGAGTTCACGTAGTAATCGGGAAATAAGCTCCGCCTTGTGTTCTGCATCACTGGCTGACCAGGTGCGGGCCTTAATCTCAACGAAATCTCCCAGGCCCTGTGGTCGGGTGATGTGATCCAAATTGATGGCAAATTCTGCATCTTCATAATTAACCCGGTAGCGGGTGCGCCACTTGACGATCTCAATCTCGTCGTCAGGGTTGAAGTATTCACGATAAAAACGTAGCGAATAGGTGGCCTTGGCGGTGTAGCGAGAACGGGTAAGAATGATTGAGTCTTGATACTCCCGTTCAACAATGCCCTCCATGAGGGTCAGGGTATAGGATGGTTTCACCGTCAGGCCTGAAGGTCCAACGCCTTCTTTGCCCACCAGTTCATTATCTTCTCTGTATCGTAAATAACGATTGTCGCCTCCCTGGAACAGGAAGTAAGTATCAAATTGTTGTCGCACTGAATGTTTTATCACCTCAAGTTTCAGCTCCTGCAATCGGGCCTCGACTGCATGTAAGTTGTTGGCCCGCATCTTCACCTGCACCTCAAAGGTCTCTCGCTGCTCAAAGCCGCCAATAGCGATGGTTTTTACCAGCAAACTGCCTTCCCGTTGGGTCATAAAGTCGTTGATTTGGGTGGCTATTTCTCGCGCCCTGGCCTGCACCGCAGTGAAATCAATGGTCAGCAGGGCTCGATCTTTCACCAACTGACGGCCATGCACCCACACATGCCGCACGTCACTGGCGTGGGCCGCATAAACTAGGTGGCTATAAACATTGTTGGGGCTAAGATGGAATCGAGGGGTGGCGTGGGGCGCATCTTGATCAACCACCACGATGTCGGCGAATTTGCCTGCTTCCAGACTCCCGATTTCTCCATCCATGTGCAAAGCTCTGGCTCCTTCGATGGTCATCATGGCAAAGACATCCTGCGCAGGTAAAGCTGTGGGGTCAGCATTGACAGCTTTCGGCAGAAAGGACGCCAGTCGCGCCTCCTCGAACATATCAAGATCGTTGTTGCTGGCCGGACCATCGGTGCCGATGCCAACAGGAACGCCCGCTGCCCGCATTTCTACCACTGGGGCGAAGCCTGAAGCCAACTTGAGATTTGATGATGGGTTGTGGGCCACGCCCGCGCCTGCGCCTGCGAGAATTTTTATTTCGTGAGGTTCAATATGAACACAGTGAGCTGCAATGAGTTTTGCCTCAGTCAGGCGTAAATGATCCAGGTATTCGATGGGGGGCGCCCCAAAGTCGCGCTTGGCGTCGCTCACTTCCAGCGCCGTTTCGGAGAGATGAATGTGGATGGGAGTGTCGGTTTCTAGCGCCAGTTCGAGTACATCGGTGAGAATTTCAGCAGTAGTAGTGTAGGGAGCATGGGGTGCGATGGCTGGTGTAATGAGCTCATGTCCGCGCCATCGTTCAATAAAGCCGCGACATAACTCCAGTCCTTTTTCGTAGGAGGAGGCGTCGGGGGAAGGGAATTTTAGCACCGTTTGCCCCAACACCGCCCGCATTCCTACCTCTGCAGTGGCTTTAGCTACGTCTTCCTCGTAATAGTACATGTCATTGAAGGTGGTGACGCCGCTGAGTAACATCTCGGCGCAAGCCAGCCGTGTACCCACATCTACAAAGTCTGGCCCGACGAATTCGCGCTCCACCGGCATCATGTATCCCAGCAGCCACACATCCAGACGCAGATCATCGGCCAACCCGCGCAGCAATGTCATGGGGGCATGGGTGTGGGCGTTAACAATGCCTGGAATCACCAATTTGCCGCGGGCGTCCACTTCGACTGCGCTTTCCACCAACTGACGCACCCGTTCTTCAGGGCCGACAGCTACAATTTTCTCATCTTTGATGGCGATCGCTCCTGGCGAGAATACATCTCGTTTTGCGTTCATGGTGACGACGGCACCGCCAGTGATGAGGGTGTCTACTTTTCGCATTATTGTCTCCTGGGATAAAAATAAGAGGGGCCGGGCACATGAAACTGTCGTCTCGATAACAGGATTGAGACAGAACCTACAACGAGCGAAATGCGTAAGGCGTCAAGATTAATGCGCAGCGGCTTCAATGGCTGCCCTGAACGCTTCGGGTGAGCGGGAGCCATCATAATATTGGCCGTTGATAAAAATGGTGGGCGTGCTATTGATGCCGCGAGCAGCAGCTGCCCGGTCTATCTTTTGCACATCTTGCTGATGCTGTCGGCTATCTAGGCACTTGTTGAACTGATTGGTGTCCATACCCAGGTCTTTTGCCAGTTGCTTTAGGCTATTGGAGTATACAGCGATCTTACCATTGTCCTCAATACGACGAAACAGCTCTTCGTGGTATTCCCAAAACTTGCCCTGATCTGCGGCGCATTCAGCGGCCATATTCGCCGTAAGCGAGTCGGAGCCGCCAATGAGTCGATATTTATATTCCCAACGAACCTTGCCTTCCTTTACCATATCTAACAGCACTGGACCTAACTCGAAAGTGAAATCCGCACAGTGCGGACAGAGAAAATCTTCGTATGTTTCCACCAGCACCGGCGCGTTGGGATCGCCAATAGTGGTGCGGTTTATGGGCTGCCCGGTGCGTTGATCAATGCTTTCGGTGCTGATAGTCGATTTGTGTTGCTGGCTGCTAAGGAAGCCAATTGCTGCCAGGGCAATGATAAGCGCAAGTCCCAATCCAATCGATGCCCAAAAAACCATGCGATTTTTGTTCTTTTTGGCGGGAATGTTTGTCGAGCCTTTGTGGTGTCGGCGTTTGTTTTTCTTGGCCATGGGCGGGATGACTCCTGTGATGTGTGGTGTTTAGCCCGCTATTATAACCCATCTTTTATGATTGTTGTAATTGAGTCAGTTGTTCAGCAGCAATTCCAAATTCCAGTAGAGCACGATTGCGAGAGTATGTGTCCAGCCGGATTCGCAATCCGGCGGGTTTGACGCTCGAATCACCGTCGGATCACGGATCCGGCTCTGCGCATGATGGCAAATCGTGATCTACTGAATTTAGA
>CAZYSY010000194.1:0-3258 GCA_964650295.1 uncultured Caldilineales bacterium
GCCCTTGAACAGCACCCCCTTGCCTTCCATTACCGGTTTGGCGGCCAGCGGCCCGCGGTTGCCAAGCCCCAAAATGGCGGAGCCATTGGAGAGCACAGCCACCAGATTGCCCTTGGCGGTGTAATCGAAAGCCTTGCTGGGATCTTCAGCGATCTCCAGAACGGGCACGGCCACGCCCGGCGTGTAGGCCAATGAAAGATCACGTTGGGTGTGCAGAGGTTTGGTGGGAATGACCTCGATTTTACCTGGCTTTCCCTGGGTGTGATACCTGATGGCATCTTCTTTGAGAGACATGATTACGAACTCCTTTTGGGTTGATGGTTATTCTTTTTCTCGAATATCGTTTTTGATCACGCAATCCACACAATGGAGGCGCTCAGTCTAGTGTCGCGCCGCAAAATCCCGCTGGCTATGACCTATATCACCTGTTTCGGGAAATGGTAGCTACTCACGTCTCTGTCATGCGCGCTGTTACGGGAGCGTCATCTTTGGCTGGATGTCGTCAAACGACATAAAACACGCCAGCCGCAGGCGCCCACTACCAAGTCACATCCCTTGACCTTTCACGCTTCACGCCTTGGCATTCAGAAACACTCACTTCAAGGCGAAAGTTACGGCCAAACATGCTACCTCAGTAGTTGCCTTTAAGTAGATGCGGCTTTGAAACTTGAGAAAAACGCTGGGCCTCTCGGCGAACGGCGAAAATAGAGTTGCCGCTATTGCAATCACAGATGACACAGATGGCACAGATTTGCTTGATGGCTTTCTGCATTTTCTGTGAAAATCTGTGCGAATCTGTGGTTAAACCATGGCAATCACAGATGGCAATGAACCATTACATTCAACTTTCATAGCATCCCTTACTTAACGAAGATTGCCCCCATCTCGCTTGAATACAGCGCAGGCTGTCCTTCAGCCCGTGGGGCGAGATAATGCGACTTCAGTCCGCAGTTTGGCGAGGCTCCCCCGACCGTCCTGATTTCAATCGGCGCAGCGCTGGAGGCGGACTCTCAAAATCATCTCCTTCCGTCATTGGCGGTAATTGCAGCCGTCGTTTTATAATCAGACCATGAAACGTCTGTTCCTGCTGACGCCCCTGCTCGCGTTGCTGGTGGTCGCGTGCATGCCCGCGACTGCTACGCCCGAGCCCACGCCCACCGTCACGCCGCAACCGCTGATCACGCCTGCCACGCCCGAAGCGCCTACCCTGACGCTGTGGCTGCCCGACTGGATGGCGTTGCCCGACGCGCCGGGATATGAGGCCATGATGAACGCCATCACGGCCTTCGAGACGGAGCAGGAAGTTCAAGTTCTGATCATTCCCAAATTGCCCAGGGGGGAGGGGGGGCTCCTGGATGCGTTGCGCAAGACCAAGCCAGTCGCGCCCTCTGTCCTGCCCGACATCGTGGCGCTGCCTTTGCGAGATGTGGCTCCGGCAGTGGAGGATGATCTGCTGCAGCCCCTGTCCGGCCTCTTCTCCGAGCAGCTTCTGGATGATTATTATCCCTTTGCACGACAGGCCAGCATGGCGGACGACGCATGGATGGCGTTGCCCTTTGCCGCGTATTTTGAACATCTCTCCTTCCAACCCGCCGCACTCTCGGAACCGCCCGTCAATTGGGAAATCGTGCTGAATTCGGGAGGAAAATATGTTTTCCCTGTGGGCAGTTCCGACAGCGTTTGGACGGACGCGTTGCTGCTGCATTATCTCAGCGCCACGCCCGCGGACGCGTCCCCTGAGCGCAATGAGCAGGCCCTGAAGGCGCAGCTCACCTTTTACGAGGAGCTCTATCGCCGCGGGCTGGTGGATGAAACGCTTTTGCAGATCAATGCGCCTAAAGGCTCGTGGGAGCAGGCGTTGCAAGGAACCGCCCCCCTGGCGGAGACTACTGCTTCGCTATGGCTGGCTCAGCGGGGCGAGGCCACCTTTTTGCGATTCGGGCCCACACCCACCGCAGACAGCCAGGCCCGTTATCTGATCCACGGCTGGGCCTACGCCCTTATCACCGCGGATGAGGTGCATCAGACCCTGGCGGTGGCGCTCATCCACCAGCTGATCGACGCACAGATCCTGGCTGATTGGAGCCATCAATCCTACGTGCTGCCAGCCCGACGCAGCGCGTTGCAACAATGGCCTGCCGATGATTTTCGGGCCTTCGTGGATGAGGCCCTGCAGGAAGGCTTCCCCATGCCCGAATTTGCACGGGACGAGGCCATGACTCGGGCCGTGCATCAGGCCGTGCGGCAGGTGTTGTCGGGCGAGATGACCGCGGAGGATGCCTGGCAGCAGGCTATCAGCGCCTGGTAACCCCTGGCAATGTCGCACCACTCAGGCTATCCGACGCAGATTTTACGACTAACCGCGGATGCCATCCCACGATACATTACACCCAACACAGCTTATGGACCGACTTTACACACCCTGGCGCTGGGATTACATGGTGAATCCTAAGCCCAAAACCTGCCCTTTCTGCGAGTACATC
Organism: uncultured Caldilineales bacterium; assembly: GCA_964650295.1. Classification (GTDB taxonomy): domain Bacteria; phylum Chloroflexota; class Anaerolineae; order J102; family J102; genus M2005. Next base: position 2,484 of record CAZYSY010000194.1, read on the forward strand.
GCCCAGGATGACAGCCACGACGCTGAAAATCTCATCTTGCACAGAGCGCCCTACGCATTCATCATCCTCAACCGTTTCCCTTACTCCAACGGTCATCTGATGGTGCTGCCCAACGTGCATGTCAGCACTCTGGATGCGCTGGACGACGCCACCCAGTTCGAGCTGATGCGGCTGACCACGTATAGCACTCAAATTCTAAAGGAAGCGTATCATCCCCATGGATTCAATGTGGGGATCAATATCGGCAAGGCCGCGGGCGCGGGCATGGAGGATCATCTGCATGTCCACATCGTGCCTCGTTGGATGGGCGACACCAATTTCATGCCGGTCATCGGCAAAACCAAAGTCATGCCCGAGACGCTGGATAGCGTTTACGCCCGTCTCAAACGCATCATGGAAGCACTTCCGCCTCCTGTATTTACAGCATAGCGCCGATATCGATGAGTCTGGCGGGGCGGCATGGCTCCATACGTCACGCCACCGGTCTTGTACTCTCCACCCTTGGTCTGAAAATCCCACCCTCATTTTCCATTCAAACACCTCACCATCCACCACAAGGAGCTTTGACAAATGGATTTGCATCTCAATGAAGAGCATGTGATGATTCGGGACGCTGCCCGGGATTTCGCACAAAATGAGATCGCGCCGGTGGCTGCGCATTACGATGAGACGGGCGAATTTCCTCTGCCCATCATCAAAAAGATGGGGGAGATGGGCTTTATGGGCATCGAAATGCCCGAGGAGTACGGCGGCGCGGGGATGGACACCATCGCCT
>CAZYSY010000195.1:0-21482 GCA_964650295.1 uncultured Caldilineales bacterium
ACTACTAACGTACCCGACTTCAATCACCACAAAGGCGCAAAGACACTAAGAACACCAAGAATTTCAAAGCTTTTTCTTTCCTTCGTGCCTTTGTGGCTTCGTGTCTTCGTGGTTTCTAGCCGGGCTACCTTAGTAGTAACAAATCAAGTCTTAATTGAATTTCATGGGATTCACGCACTTCTTCTCCGGAAGATAGCAAAGACCACGATCTCCTGAATTCCTAACCAATCACAATCAAGCGTCCCACCAAAGGACATGGTTCCATGATGAATATCTCACAACAATTAACGCCTTTCAGTCAAAGCATTTTGTTTCCTGCCATAAAGGATGCGTTACACCGCGCCGCATTGCACGAAGGGGTCAGGAATGTCGAGATGACTTTCAAGGAGACTGCAACATCAGATGATATCTATGTCCTGCTGGCGATGATGACCACTGCGGTATGGGGAACAAGCCCCACAGTCGCTGGAGATTTGTTTGGCGTCGTCACGCCCCAAGTGGAGGCGCGTGGCAAAATGGGCCAGGGAATAAAATCTGCACAACGCACGCTGGAAGATTTTCCGCAAGCATACGGACGCATGAAGCGCTGGTCTGAATGGGTTTTTGCGTCGGAATGGAGTCAGGCGCAATTGCTACAAGTGATGGAGGAGATTGAACCGATGGTGAAGGAGGCGATGACATGGATGAACCGGCTCGCGATCGCAGCCGTGGGAAGTTATGCGCATCTTGGCGATCTCATTGCCAAATTTGAGCAAGATGATGTGAAGTTGCAAGCGTTGCATCTGGGCCTGATGGCAGGCCTGGAAACGCCCGACGGACAATTGATCGGAGAGCTCGAAGTGGGCATCTCGGCGCAGAAGCTGCAGGAGCATTTCGGTCATCTGGCGCCAAGCCATCCTTGCGAGATCGCTTTGCCTAGAATCGGCGAGAATGTTCACGCGTTTATTGGCGACCAATCGCCTCCTGAATCCATGATGTGGGATTTGTCGCGCGCACAGGGCCGGGAGATGGCGGCGATGACGCAGGCGAACGCCCGAGTGGGATTTTTGAGGCGGGCGGGTTTACGAAAAGCAATCACCGTGACGCGAGGAGCATTGGCGGCTCATGCCAAAGCTCGGGATGGTTTGGCCCATGTGCTGGCGGCAACCAGACATTGGGCCCAAGCTGCCGCAGGAGAAGGTTTGGCCAATGGACGCATCCACTCGCTTGATGAAATTTTCATGTTGGAAATCGAAGAGATAAAACAAATGATGACTGGTGAGTGGCACAGTCGCAATCATGTAGAGCCGCTAATTGCCCAACGTCGCTCGACGTCACCTCCACGCAATGACGCGCCGTTTCTGTCTCGAACGCCTTTGGGCGTGGCCGGGCAACCGGTGCAGGGATATCTCAAGCCATTGCCAACCCCTGAAGCGGTTGCCAAACCTTCAGGGTTCATTGCCCTGACTTCGGGCTGGACTCCCGCTTGGTGGCGGGTTATCCTCATGGCGGAAGGGGTGGTTGAGACAGATGGTAATTTATTGAGCTGGATTGCTTCAGTGGCCAGAATGGGAGATCTGCCAGCATTGGTGGGCGGCTACCGCTATGCCGATTGGCCCTCCGGGACGAACGTGCAGCTTGATCCTTCCCGTAGTCTGATCGAGAGGCTTACGGGTGCGTCTCAATTTCGGGGCAATTTATCTAATGATGCACTGGCCGAGTGAACTCGGGCCCCGCGGGCGCTGCACCTAGCTTCACCTTAGTTTCTGACGGGCGGGAGAAGAGTTATGGAAAGGTGTGCGGATAACGCCAATGGGCATCCTACGGCGACCGGGACGGCCTCCGCCGTTCCCTGACCGCAGGCCTGAAGCGCCCCAACTTGAATGAGTGGGCCTGGAAAGCGCCTCCCCATGCATACCTAAGACCTCGACTTTCTACATCACTTGGGGTAAACTTGAAGGCATCATGCCAACCGAAACACTTATCCATGGTCGTTTGCTCGAAACGCTACGCACTGTTGTTGATGGTTATTTCGACATTCAGGGCGTCCGTTACGACGCGCCATTTCCGCCATTTAAAGATGCAGTGCGCCTGAGTGGACGTTTTCTCACTGGCACAGAACACGCTTACGACGTCATTGCTGCGCGCGCCAGCAGCGCAGGCTTTTTGATCTTCTTTCGCGAGGAGGAGGGAGAGCCAGTGATTTATGCGGCACTGGGCGAATTGCCGATTACGAAACCAAACTGGATTGTTTTTGGTCTTTTGTTGGCGGCGACGCTGGCCTCGGTGTTCTTTGTGGGCGGTCTCACCGAATATGGCATTGATTGGAAAGCAGGGGCAAGCTTCGCTTTCCCTCTGATTCTCATTCTACTGTTTCATGAATTCGGACATTTCATCGTCTCCAAACATAACCACATGGCAACCAGTCCACCTTATTTTCTGCCGATGCCCTTTTCTATCTTTGGCACCCTGGGGGCGGTGATCATCATGCGAGCGCCGCCGAAGAACCGCAAACAGCTTTTTCAGATGGCGGTGGCGGGGCCGTTGGGCGGGTTGCTTCTGGCAGTGCCTTTTCTGTTCATTGGGCTCAAGCTTTCAGAGGTAGGACCGTTGCCATCTCCTCCATACCTCCTGGAGGGCAACTCGCTCTTTTATTTGCTGGCCAAATGGTTGGTGTTTCATCAATGGCTGCCTTCGGGAGGCATGGATGTGCAGTTGCACAACATGGCTTTTGCCGCCTGGGTGGGTCTTTTCATCACCGGTCTCAACCTGATCCCCGCCGGACAATTGGATGGCGGGCATGTCGTCTATACGCTATTTGGCACGAAAGTAAAAAAGTTGAGCTATGTCATCGTCGGTGTGTTCCTGCTACTCTCCATCAAATATCCGGGTTGGCTGCTATGGACGGTGCTGATCTTTTTTCTTGGGCGCGTATACGCCGTCCCCATGGATGATCTTACACCCCTACCACGTCCTTACCTAATTTGGGGCTATTTCATGCTCATCTTACTGATCATCCTGTTCACACCATTGCCGATTCGGGTGATTCAGTAATCGTCTTCAGACTGCTTTCACTCCACCCCGAAGATCCAAGTCCGTGTGGTGAGAAGACTCATAAAGGCCAGAAGAAATCAACTGATCAAGCTCTCGAGGCTGCTTACACTGCTTTTGGTGGGAGTAAATTCAGTAGATCACGATTTGCCATGATGCGCAGAGCCGGATGCGTGATCCGGCGGTGATTCGAGCGTCAAACCCGCCGGATTGCGAATCCGGCTGGACACATTCTCTCGCAATCGTAATCTACTGAATTTGTGACTGGTAACTATTCATCTTTACTCCGCACAAGATGAAGCCTGTCTGTTCCAACAAGTGATTCCTCTACCTGGATTTTTTTCGATGGAATGATTTGCTCTGACCGCGATTATTCGAAACGATAACGATAAAATGAAACGTCAATGGCTTTTATTGTTGTGGCTAGTGGGGATATTACTTCCCATGGCCTGGGTGGCGCACTTTATTCCAGGCTACAACGCCCTCTTCAATTTCATTTTTGGCCCCGTCTGGATGCATTGGGTGAGTCACGCGCTGCTTTTCGCCGTTCTTGGCTTTTTGCTCCTGACTTTGGTGGTTGAAGATAAAAAGGATGGATGGCCACGCGTGCTCCTGGTGCTGAGCGTCGTTCTGGCCGCGGCCATCCTGCAAGAAAGCATTCAGCTGAGCTATAAAGCCCGGACCTGGGGAAGCGATGAATGGTTTGATCTTGCTGTGGATATGGGCGGAGCGATGTTTGGGGCGTTGATTTGGCGGGGTTTACAACATCGTCGGCTCAGTCTACGATAATCCTGCTCCGGATGAGAGGAGCTAGAGCCAGAATACGCTCCGATGTTTCGGGGAGAGATCGCTCATCTCAGCGGCGACTTCCTTGCTGCTACGGTTTTCAGCATAGGCCCGTTTTACAATCTTCGCCCCCAAATCATAACCAATGATCGGAGTGAGCGCTGTAATCAGGATGGGTTTCGCTTCACCAGCGCGGCCACGTGCTCCCGGTTCACGCGGCATCCGGCGATGGCTCTATCGGCCAATACGCGTGCAGCATTGCCTAACAGCCGCTCTGATAGCAATACATTGTGGGCGATCCGTGACAACATCACGTTTAGCTCAAATGCGCCCGATTGCCTGCCTACAGTCACGGTCACATCATTGCCGATCCCTGGCACAACCGCCATCGTCGCAGCTTTGGCAATGACTGGATTGATTTTGCCAGGCATGATGCTGGAGCCAGGCTATACTGAGGGCAAGGTGATTTCACCTAATCCGGCAGTAGGCCCGCTACTCATCCACCGAAGATCGTTGGCGATTTTCATCAGACTCACGGCAACGGTCTTGAGTTGACCGCTCAGAGAGACCACCATGTCTTGGACGTGTGAAGATCGGCAAAGTGAAGCGCTATCGGGCGACCATCGGACCCAAAGGTCTACCGCCGATAACATGCAAATGCAGATGCGGCACCACTAAATTCGCATCGGGGCCATAGTTGATGAGCAGACGATACCCAGAACCAGCAATGCCGGCCTGATGGGCCACCTCATTTGCCGCGCGGAACATCTCTTTCAACACATCGTCCTCAAATGCCGCATCATCTCGAATATGATCCACATGGCGATTGGGGACCACCAGAATGTGCACCGGAGCCACAGGATTGATATCGCGGAAGGCAGTCACATATTCATTTTTGAAAACAACATCTGCCGGAATTTCTCCGGCAACGATTTTACAAAAGATACAATCAGTCATGGTGTAGAACCTCCGTAAAATAATGATCTAACGACTCAGGCGGCTCGGCCAGAAGCCGATCGGGCGGCTGCCCGAACACATGCTTCAACCGCACAGAAAGAATGTGATTTTCGAGATCGATGGTAGGGGGCGTTTCTATCTGCACGCGCAGATAATTATCCGTGTAACCGGTCCAACGCACAACGCCAGACGGCATGAGCTCACCTGGCCCTTCCCACAATACCGGACGCATAGCGCCCGCGTAGCGGGCAAGCTGCTGCGCCTTCAGACGCGCAGCCAAAGCATGCAATGTGCGACGGCGCTCCCGCTTGACCTCGCCCGCCACCTGTCCCGGCATACGAGCCGCAGGCGTGCCCGAACGCAGCGAATATGTGAAGATGTGAACATGCCCAAACGCCATCTGCTGAACGAAAGCCATGGTTTGCGCCCAATCCTCCTCTTCCTCCCCCGGAAACCCCACAATGACATCCGTAGTGAGATTCAAATCAGGAATACGCTCCTGTGCGCGAACCACCAACCGGGCATACGCATCTGTCGTATAACGCCGAGCCATGCGTCGTAAAATACGATCACTGCCACTTTGCAAAGGCAAATGCAGATGAGGCATCAGTCGCGAATTGTCCCACAACTCGAAAAATTCCTCCGGCAAATCCCACGGCTCTAAAGAAGAAAGGCGTAGGCGGGGGATATCGGTATCGGAGAGAATGGCCTGCACCAACGAACGCAGATCTTCACCGAAATCATCGCCATACCCGCCCAGATGCACGCCAGTCAACACCGCTTCCTGATAGCCTGCCCGATGCAACGCCTGAATCTCCTCCACAACCTTCACAATGGGACGACTACGCTCCTGGCCTCGGGCCACAGTCACGATACAAAACGTGCAGCGATTGCGACAGCCATCTTGCACTTTGACAAAAGCCCGGGTGCGACTACCAGGATAAACATACAGCGCGCCTGGCTCCGTGGCCATCACTGGTATGGCGGACGACTGCAACGCTCCCGCCACCAATATCGGCAACAGCTCCTTATCCTGATTCTCCACCACCAGATCCACGCCCATTAGCTCCGCCACGCGCTCCGGCTGCAACGAAGCATAGCACCCCGTAGCCACCAATCGGGCGTTGGGATTTTGCCGGTGCAAGCGTTTGATCCACTGTCTAGATTTACGCGCCGCCTCATTGGTTACGGCACAGGTGTTGAAAATGAGTGCGTCGGCCTCGGCAGGCGAAGTGGTTACCTGATGGCCCAACTCCTGAAACTGACGGGCCCAAGTCGCCACCTCCGCCTCGTTCAGACGACACCCAATCGAGGTCAGATATACCTTCATACTCCAAGTTTATCATAAAACCGATGTTTTTGGGCTACGCCAAAGGCAACCGCACCCAGAACGACGCCCCTTGTCCGGGCGTCGAATACACCCCAACGCGGCCGCCATGCGCCCTTACTATCTCCTGCACAATTGCCAGCCCCAGCCCGGAGCCGCCTCGCCGTCGCGCCTTTTCCGCCTGATAAAACCGTTCAAACACATGAGGCAAATCCACAGCTGAAATCCCCGGACCAGCATCACGAATCACCACCTCAGCAGTGGCGGGGTCATCAGAAAAACGCCGCACCACACAAGAAACCACACCGCCCTCTGGCGAGTACCGCAACGCATTGTCCAATAGATTCATCAATGCCTGTCGTAGCCGCTCCTCATCGCCCATAATCCACAGATCAGGCTCGACTGCAAGTGCGAGGTCCACGCCTCGGGCCACATAAGCAGGCTGAAAACGTCGCGCCGCCGCTTGCACCAACGGTCCCAACTCCAATCGATCTTTTCGCATCCGCACGCGACCAGCCTCCAACTTGGCCAAATCCAACAACTGATCCACCAACCTTCCCATCCGCTGCGATTCTTCATGAATGATCTGAGCAGCGCGCTGCACACTTTGAGGATCCGTCGCCACCTCCTCCACCAGCGCCTGGGAAAACCCCTGGATCGCCGTGAGAGGCGTCTTGAGATCATGAGAGACATTGGCGATGAAATCACGTTGCGCCTGACGCGAAGCGCGCACCTCCGCCGCCATCGCGTTGAATTGACGGGCCACATGCTCCACCTCCGCCGGCCCCGATATTTGCAACTTAAAATCAAGATTACCTTGCGCGATCTCATCGGCGGCCCGAGCAATCGCAGTCAGAGGTTGGGTGATCCATCTACTTATGAGCCAGGAAAAAGCCAGGCCAATGAATAGCGACGTAAGCAGCGCCCAAAACAAGGGCCAAGCCATCTCATCGTTAAATCCGGTCAGACGCCGTGGAGCGATTTCCACCACCCATATCGGAGCGCGTCCGCCCAGTTCTGGTGGGGCTCTCAGAGTCGCCAGGGCATAAAAATAATCCCGTCCATCAGGCCCGACAAAAACGCCAGTCAAAGGCTTTTTGATGATGAGCTTACTCTTCTCGGGCAAACGCAGCGGAAGACGCTTGCCCACCATCTCGCCATTGGCTGTATCACCAAGCACTATCCCCCGATGAACCAAAATCATGCGTGATTTCCGACGACGAAAATCTCCAGCCACCTGTGCAGCGATCTCCTCGGGAGGAACCCCCTGATGAAGCATCCCTCGCACCAGCCGCGTGGTCAGAGGCAAAGACTCACTCAGCCGGGTGCTGATGATACGCGTCTGCGCACTCCGCCAGATCAACCCCAGCGTCAGCCCAGCCACCAATATTATCAGCAACGTAACAGCAACATAGGACAAAAAAAGCCGAAAACGCAACGACTTAATCATTGGCATCGATCACCAACTTATAACCAATTCCCCATACCGTCTCGATATGGACGCGGCTGCCAGAGAGCTTCTGTCGCAATCCCGAAACATGTACATCCACAGTGCGGGTGCCCCCAACATAATCATACCCCCACACCTGATCCAACAACTGCTCGCGACTCAACACAATGCCCGGATGACGTGCCAATGTCAACAACAAATCAAACTCCTTGGTTCGCAACACAACGGGCGTCCCATCCACCGTAACCAGACGCCTCGCCACATCGATGATTACATCACCAAACCCAAACACCGAACCATCCGCCTGAGAATCATTCCCCTGCACGCGTCGCAAAACAGCCTTTACCCTTGCCACCAACTCGCGTGGATTGAACGGCTTTGTGACGTAGTCATCCGCCCCCAACTCAAGACCAACAATTTTATCCACATCATCGCTACGCGCCGTTAGCATGATGACGGGGATATTGGTCTCCGCGCGCAGGCGTTTACACACCTCCCATCCATCCAATTCAGGCAACATGAGATCCAAAATAAGCAGATCTGGGCGTTCCCGTCGGACCTGCACCAACGCCTCAACGCCATCGGCAGCGGAGGATATCTCAAAACCTTCTTGTTGCAAATAAAGTTGCGCCAGTTCGACGATGGTCGGCTCATCATCGACGATTAGAATTTTGGTCATAACAAAAAATGAGGGGACGCATCCAGTTGAAAAAATCGATGAACGATCCACACAAACACGATTGAACCTGATTGCGACTCTTCCGTGCCAAAAAGCGGACGTTTCCGTCAGCTTGCAAAGCAGAGAGTGCTCGATCTGCCTGTCGATGCGCCACAAAAAGTTAGGAAATGGTCTGAATTTGACTGATGCCATGGCATGAAACGGCATGCAGACATCAGTCAAAAATAACCACTACCAAAAGTTGCACATTGGATACGAGCGATAATAGCATAACCATTCGGGATACGCTAAATGTTATGAAAATGTAAAGGAATTGTAAAGTCATCCTGTAGCGCCAACTACGTTTCAAAATATAATCCCCTTTCGCACTCCATATCCCTGTTAGTTCCGGCGTGTTCGGGTGAAGATGTTCGTGACTCTCTGCACGCGTGTTGCCTGGTTTCCGACAATCTCCAATTATCCGATCTACATCAATTTGCCCTGGGAGGGCGTCAAGAGGAAAATGGAAAAAAGAGCAAGGGCAACAGCGCCGCAGCCTGAAATCAAATCGCAACATGCACATAAACGTTGCCTTAAGCTATCCAAAATCTCATTTGAGTTGCACTTCCCCTCCTTCCATGCCATAATTTTGACTCAATTGGACTTCAGGGAATTCATACAACCCCGGTAGATAGACGCCTGGATTCTGATCTCAACAAGCAGTTCGAGTCCATCTTTTGGAGGTGGTAAAGACTGCGTCCCCCAGCATTCCCCACGAGCCATAAATTTCATATTTCGCATTTTCAGGACGCTTCATGACGGTTTCGATCAATTTTCTCGGCCACGCCACCATCATGTTCCATTTTGGTGAAACCAATATCCTCACCGACCCAGTCATCAGTGATCGCATCCTGCACCTGAAACGGCGTCATTTTTCGGGAAAACAATGGATTCAGGACCAGCCGAAACCAGATATCATCCTTCTTTCGCACCTCCATCTGGATCACCTCCATATCCCATCGCTCAAACGATTGCCAAAAGATACGCCCCTCATCGTGCCCAAAGGCTCGGCCCGCTGGCTGGGATACGTGCTCTGCCGACCACTAATCGAGCTCAGCCCGGGTGATGAATACACCGTCAAAGATGTGACCATCCACGTGACGCACGCCGAACATGGCGGCAATCTCCCTATCATCGGATTGGCGCAAGGCTATTTGCTGCAAGGAGAAAAAACAATCTATTTCCCGGGCGACACCGATATTTTTCCGCAAATGAGCGAGTTGGCCAAGAAAGATATCGATCTGGCCTTGATTCCCATTTGGGGCTGGGGGCCCACATTAGGAGCTGGGCATCTGGACCCCAAGACTGCAGCAGAGGCTGTGGAGATCCTACGCCCTAAACATGTCATCCCCATCCATTGGGCCTCCTTTCGACCAATCGGCCCCATCTGGGAAATGCTGAGCTATTTGCATACGCCTGGCCCGAAGTTTTCATACTATGTCCGCCAAAAAGCGCCAGAAACTCAAATTCATTTTCTCGAATCAGGCCAGACCTTTATCATTCCCGAGTAAACAGGCTTGCAGCTCGATATAGAACATGGTACATTGTGAACCATACACCGAGCAGCCGTTCATATCATATGATGTCACTCAAACCACTTATCATGTGGGCTCGAGACCAATATCCAGAGCCCTATCGAATTCGATACACACAACGCACACAAACCGAGGCTCGCGGGCTAGTTCTGATTGACGACCAGTGGATTCCTTTCCACTACGATCGGGAGCAACGCATCATCACCCTGGGCGAGGGAGATGACGCCCGGACGATTCGTATCAACGAATGGGGCTGGGAACAGCACGGCGGCCCATTTTTCCTCACCACACGCCCACAATGACGCCCGTCATCATCCTGAAACGCAACAAAGAGAAACCGATTCGGCAACGCCACCCCTGGATATTCAGTGGCGCCATTGCCCGGGTGCAAGGCTCGCCCTCGGCTGGGGATGTGGTGGATGTGCGGGCGCAGAATGGAGAGTGGCTGGCCCGCGCCGAGTTCAATTCTCGTTCGCAAATTCGAGCTCGGGCATTTTGTTGGGATGAAAACACGGCTGTGGATGAGGATTTCTGGCGTGAGCGTCTGGCCAGGGCCATCTCCCGCCGTGACGCCATGCTGCCAGCCGCCCAGGCACGGCGGCTGGTATTTGCCGAAAGCGACGGCCTGCCTGGTCTCATCGTTGACGCCTATAACAATCATCTGGTGACGCAATTTCTCACCGCCGGCGCCGAGGCCCGAAAATCCATGACCGTGCGTCATCTGATAACGCTGCTAACCCCAACCAGCATCATCGAACGAGATGATCCCATGCGCCGCAAGGAGGGATTGTCCCCGGCAGATGGTGCGCTGCATGGTCGACCGCCTACTGAGCCATTGGTCATCAGCGAAAATGAGCATCGTTTTCTGGTGGACTTACGCTCGGGTCAAAAGACGGGGTTTTATCTGGATCAGGCTGCGAACCGGGCGGCATTGGCTCCATACAGCGCGGGCAAAGTAGTGCTCAACGCCTTCAGCTACACAGGCGCTTTTGCGGTCTACGCCCTGGCCGCAGGGGCGAAGCATGTCATCAATCTGGATTCTAGCAGCGATGCCCTCGCTCTGGCCGACGCCAATTTACGTCTCAATGGGTTTGCTGGCGACCGTTGGCAAAACATCACGGCGGATGTCTTCAAACAATTACGCCACTGGCGAGATGAAGGACAACAATTCGATCTCATCATCCTGGACCCGCCCAAATTCGCCACGACGCGCGCCAACCTGCAGCGGGCCACACGCGGCTATAAGGATATCAACTGGCTGGCCATGCGTCTGCTACGATCTGGCGGACTGCTGGCCACCTTTTCCTGTTCGGGCCTGGTCAGTATCGATTTATTTCAGAAAATCTTGTTTGGCGCTGCGCTGGACGCGGGGCGAAATGTGCGTATCGTGAAATACTTTCACCAAAACGCCGATCATCCCGTATTGCTCAGTTTTCCTGAAGCGGGATATCTGAAAGGCTTTTTGCTGCATGTGCAATAAAGCGCTCATTCGTCAAAGGCCATCGTTACCACTTTCGCGCCGATGTGCGGTAAAATGAGCCGCTATCATCCTTTCTTCCCAACCCGGACAAGCCGGAACCAAGAAGATATCGCACGCAAAGACGCAAAGAAAGAATCACAATTCTTCTTGGCGCACTTTGCGACTTTGCGTGAGATTATTTTTTAGCTCCGTGGGCTAACATCTCACCGATAAGGCACTATCGAGGCGTCATCATGAAACTAAGTCATCTTTTTGGAGAAACCTTGCGTGAGGCTCCTGCCGACGCAGAATTTACCAGCCACCAGCTTTTGGTGCGCGCAGGCTACATCCGCCAGCTAGGCACAGGCATCTTTAGTTATCTTCCCCTGGCCCGCCGAGTCATGGATAAAATCGAAGACATCTTGCGGGAGGAGATGAACGCCATCGGCGGTCAGGAAATGACCATGCCCGTGGTGCATCCCGCGGAGATATGGCAAGAAACGGGCCGCTGGTACCAGATCGGCTCTGAAATGGGGCGTATGAAGGATAGCACGGGCCGGGACATGGTGCTGGCCATGACCCATGAAGAAGTGGTCACCTCGCTGGTGCGTGACATCATCCATTCCTATCGCCAGCTCCCTGCGCTCATTTATCATATTCAGACCAAATGGCGAGACGAGCCGCGCTCTCGCGGGGGGCTGATTCGGGTGCGCGAGTTCACCATGAAGGATAGTTACAGCCTGGACGCGGATTGGGAAGGGCTGGACAAGCAATACTGGGCCCATTATCACGCCTACTTCAACATCTTCAACCGCTGCGGCCTGCCCACCATTGCGGTGGAATCAGACGTGGGCATGATGGGGGGCAAACAGGCCCATGAGTTCATGTATCTCACCCCCATCGGTGAAGACACCCTGGTGCTGTGCGATTCCTGCGGCTACACATCCAACCGGCAGGTCGCCACATTCCAAAAACCTGAACCTGAGCCTGAAGAGGCGAAACCGCTGGCGAAAGTGGCCACGCCCGGAACCAAGACCATCGCAGACCTGGCCAACTTCCTGAACATCCCCCAGAGCAAAACAGCCAAGGCGGTGTTCATGGTGGCGACCATCACTGAAGGACAGGAAGATGTGGAAAAATTTATTTTCGCTGTAGTGCGCGGTGACATGGATTTGAACGAGACCAAGCTGACCAACGCAATCAAAGCCAAAGAACTACGCCCGGCCCACGAAGAGGAGATCAAGGCCATAGGTGCGGAGCCAGGTTACGGCTCACCCGTCGGCATCGACCGCAACAACGTTATTCTGGTGGTAGACGATCTGGTCGCCAAGTCGCCCAATCTTGTGGCGGGCGCCAATGAGGAGGGGTATCACTTCCTGAATGTGAACTACGGTCGGGATTATGAAGCCGACATCGTGGCTGACATCGTGGCTGCAGCCGATGGCTACGCCTGCCCCAATTGTGGTGCGCCGCTGCGCACCGTGCGTGGGGTCGAGGTGGGCAATATCTTCAAGCTGGGAACCCGATACAGCTCGGCGATGGGCGCATACTTCCAGGATAAGGATGGCACGCGCAAGCCAGTGATCATGGGTTCCTATGGCATTGGCGTGGGACGTCTCATGGCCAGCGTGGTGGAAGAGCACAACGACGAGTACGGCATCATCTGGCCCATCAGTATTGCTCCCTATCAGGTGCATATCGTGGCCCTGCGCAGTGGCTTTGATGTGGCCGAGCAGCTTTATCAAGCCCTGCAAGAAGCAGGCGTGGAAGTGCTATATGATGATCGCACCGAGCCCAGTCCTGGCGAAAAATTCAACGACGCAGACCTCATCGGCATCCCCCTGCGGCTGACCGTGGGCGGAAGATCGCTCAAGAAGGGCGGGGTTGAGCTAAAGCGTCGATCGGCCAAAGCGATCACCCTCATCCCCCTGACCGAGGTCGTGGACAGGGTGCAAGAGGAGATTCGAGCGCTAGAGGAGGAGCTCTCGCAGGCAGGGAGCGCATAAAACCGTCCTCACAACTCACTTGCCGGTTACATATTGCAGCTTGATAGGATTTGGCGAACCAATGAGCAGCTCGCGGGCGCATAATGCCCGCGAGTGTGGCTGCTGCACCCGCACGGGATAGGAGTCCAACGGAAGCATAAAATTGTAGATGAAGGGCTCCCTTCCCCGGCGCTTGCTGCGCTCACGTTCGGAGGAGAGCCGTTGCCTTTTGTTGCCTGCCGAGAGACGAATGGACGATAAGACGAAAATAGACGAAACAGGATAACCGGATTTTCGTCAACATTGGCCCATGTTCGTCGTCGCTGTAAGACAACCAGCGTCTTGCTCCCGAATCAGGCGATTAATCAGTTGGTGAGTAACATGAAGTTATTAAATTCAGTAGATCACGATTGCGAGAGTATGTGTCCCGCCAGATTCGTAATCCGGCGGGTTTGACGCTCGAATCACCGCCGGATCACGGATCCGGCTCTGCGCATCATGGCAAATCGTGATCTACTGAAATTTGATTAAATTTGAAATTGCTGTATGGGGATAAAGCCCCATTCAGCCCCGCGTTCCCCGGCGAATCGAAACCCCAGGCACGAATCCAATGCACGCAGTCGGTCAGATTACCACGCGTAATCGCTGCGGAATGGTCATGATTTTGACGCGATGCAAATTCTCCCCAATGGTTTCACCATCGGCCTGACAAGGAAGCGGATAATCACTCATCAATGTCAATGATTTTGTGCGATCCATGATGATCTTTGGGTGGTCGGTGTGTTTCCCCTTCATGAGTTTGGGGATCAAGGAGCCCACTTCGCGACGGGTGATATCGGTGGCGATACAGACATCCATCTCGCCATCATCATATCGGGCCTGAGGCGCAGCCAAAAAACCGCCGCCAAGTCGTGGACCGTTGGCGATGAACGTGATGAACGCGGGCGTGTCCAGGGTGCGTTCATCCAATTGTAGATGCACAGGGGGTTTCTCGAAATAGATCCACAACGTCTTTAGCACGGCGGCCATGTAAATGGCAAAACCGCGCAGGCGTTTGATTTTATGGGCTTCGATGTTGACTCGGGCGTCAAAACCACATCCAAGCATATTGACAAAATAACGCCCAGGGGCATGATCAAACTCAGCCCAGGCCACATCGATGATCTGAGTGTGACCACGTTTGAGTCGATCCACAGCCTCTTCGACGCCATCACGGATGCCTAACCCCCAGGCAAAATCATTGCCGCTGCCCATTGGTAAGACGCCCAACGTGGTGGAGGCCACGCCCGTCTGCCCTTCGGCAGCTTCCAAGATGCCATTCGCCACCTCATTGACTGTGCCATCTCCCCCTGCGGCCACCACCAAAGGGACGCCTGTCTGTGCCGCCTCCCGCGCCAATGCGATGGCATGCCTGCGCCCTTCGGTCAGCTTGACCTCATACGAAAGATCACTGTTAGCCAACTGTTGCAGCACGACATCGATGGCATGCTTACTATCGCCGCGGTTGGAAAAAGGATTGAAGATAATCAGTATATCCGCCATGATGGTTTACCTGAGGGAATATAGCGCTGGCTGGGATATATTTTACCTGAATCACAGATTGCCTCAAAAATCCTTATCATCCACCCCCTTGCGAATCACATCCCCGCCATATTTATCTCGTAGCGCATCCACGGTCTGTTGCAGCTGACGGAACCGCTCATCTTTACCTTCCCACAAACTTAATTGCACCAACCCTTGCTGTAAATTGGTCACACCCACCCCTACCAACCGCACCGGCTCATCCGCCACCCAGAGCTGTCGAAAAAGCGTCAGCACAGCGCGCGTCATAACCCGTTCGTCGTCGGTCGGTTTTGGAAGCGTCGTCTGGCGGGTCAGGGTGGTAAAATCGCTCAGGCGTAGTTTGAGCTTGATCGTGCGGCCCTGGTATTCCTGGCGACGCATGGCATGGGCCACGCCTTCGGCCAATCGTCGCAACACCTTTTCGAGGACCTCGCCATCACTCACATCCCGGGCAAACGTCGTTTCTTTGCTGATCGACTTGGCCTGATCCCGCTTGGCTGCCACGGGCCGGTTGTCGATGCCGCGGGCGCGACGCACCAGGTCCCAGCCATGCTGCCCGAACCATCGCGCCATCTCTTTTTCGGAACGCTGGGCCAGCTGTCCGATGGTAACAATATCCAGGGCGTGCAACTTCTCCTCCGTGCTGGGCCCGACGCCCCACAACGCTCGCACCGGCAGCGGCGCCAAAAACGCCGCCTCCTCGCCTGGCGGCACAATGGTAATGGCGTTGGGATAATCGCCCTTGTTTGCCCGACGCTTGCCAAAATCATTGGCGATTTTAGCCACGAGCTTGTTCGTGGCCCCACCCAAAGAGCAAGGCAAATGTAACTCCTCCCGAATACGCGTTTGCAAGCGCCGGGCAATGATCTCTAAAGGCTCAGGCAGGTCACTCACATCCACAAAAGCTTCATCAATCGATATCTGTTGAACCAGGGGAGACAATGCTCGCGCCCGGGCCATGACCTCGCGTGAAGCCTGGCTGTAGCCTCCACGACCATGACTCACGACAATGAGATCTGGGCAGAGACGCAACGCCTGAGACATAGGCATGGCCGAACGGACGCCATACGCCCGCGCCGGGTAAGAACACGATGCAACTACTCCTCGCCCCTCAGGGCTTCCGCCCACAGCAAACGGCTTGCCACGCAAAGCCGGATTTCGCAACTCCTCCACCGCACAGAAGAAAGCATCCAGATCGAGATGGAGGATCTTTCGCCGTGCGGACATGCTCTCTACTTCCGTGGTTTCTTCTTCTCGGGCACAGCAGCCTCAACAGGGGGTTTGACCAACGCGGTTGACTCAGCGCCCTTGCCATTGCCATTCTTCTTCTCGCTCTTCTTCTTTTGCAATTCTCGCAAACCACCTTCGATCCATTCTCGCAACATGCGCTTTTCCTCGCGAGAAAGCTCCAATTCTGCATCCTCACAGCGTGAAAGCACATAAGAGCGATAAATGCGAGCCAGACTTTGAGGAGTATCCCGTTTGCTAAAACGATGCTTGGCGTAGGCAATGCCCTTGAGCACATTGTTGATGTTGGCCCGCGAAATCGCTTCTCCCTGCTCGATAACCCGATCGCGCACCGCCTTGGATGTGGAAGTGAGATGATAGGGATGCTCTTTCAAATCCTCAGCCAGCGCAGTGAACAACATGGCATATTGACGAGGAGTCAGATTGGGCGCTCCCGTAATGCGGCTGATGCGTCTGGCGAATTCCGCCAGTTTAGGAGGCATCTCGTCCTTCTTCTGAGCCTCATCCCCCTCTCTGGGCAAGGTGTGGCGCTCAGGATCGTAGAGATAACCTGGCGAAGGCGATGTCGCGATATCAAAACCCAAATCCTCCTCGCTCTGCAGCAAATTCTTGAACGTGCCCGCGCCCGCCCAATGGCTGCTCAACACCTTATCGCCCAGTTGATTGATGACTTCCTGTGCCGCTCGGCCCATGAGAATTGGCTCACCAGATTCGCCCACCAGCTTGCGCACCAAATCAAGAATGCGCTTACGTAAACGATCCTCAGAGATGGACTGGGGCGTCCGTTCGATGCTCTGTCGTTTGGGCTTACTGGTCTTACGCGGCAAGGCCACCGTCACCCGCCAGGGGTCGCCCTCGGTGATGCGTAGATTCGGATGCCGTTGAGTGAGATGCGTCGTCAGCGCCCGTAACGAGAAAAACCCCAACCAATTGCTATCACGCCGAAACTCGGGAAAAGAACGATACAACTTTGGGAGATCGGTGGCCAAGATTTCGCCATTGGCGCTGGCCTCAGCATAGAGCTTCTCCGCCATCGCATCCAGCAGCTCGGGCGTGGCCGTCGATGCCACCACCGCACCATTAGCGCCCTTGCGCCCCTCTTCACTCCCCACATCCAAAGCGTGCTCGATAAACACATCTTCGCTGATGACCATATCCGCAGCGGCAATGAAAGCAGCGGCCGCAGGCCCGGCTGAAAGGATGGTCGTGCGCCGATCATGCTCGCGCAAACGCAACATCACGGGCATAAAATCAGAATCCCCTGATAAAATGATGAACTCATCGAAATGGG
Organism: uncultured Caldilineales bacterium; assembly: GCA_964650295.1. Taxonomy (GTDB): domain Bacteria; phylum Chloroflexota; class Anaerolineae; order J102; family J102; genus M2005. The sequence continues at coordinate 17,350 of CAZYSY010000195.1, forward strand.
TGGGATGGTTCAACGTATCAAGAATATCCATCACCATGTAGATGTCGGCGCTATTTTTGCCCTGTGAGGTCAACGATGGACAATCCACCACCGAGAATGCAGAACGGGTGAAATAAGGACGATACTGTTGGAATCCGCGCGGATTAAGGTAGCACTGTCGGATCAAAATATCCCGTTCGCGCCCTTGCAGATTTTTGGGCCCGCCCATGCCGGGCATCCCTTCTTCCAACCACTTCAGCCAATGCGCCGGGTTGGATGCAAATTGCTCTGCCGCGTCCTCATCCAATTGACGCAGCCCCAGATAGATATTGTCGAAATCCACAAACAAAGCGGATTTCAAACGTTTTTGTTCGGTCATTAAATTTTTCTCGATAAATTTGAAGATGCTTTGACTACTGTATCAAAGCAACAATATCAATACGCGCCTTGCCGACAACATGGCGTTGAAAGCGCAAAAACAAAATGAAGATGCAATCAATATTCATCTTCACATCACAGTTTACCTCTAAACAGTAAAAAAAGCCAATATCGGGGATTACTCGGGGGCGTTTCAAAATGGGCGCGCTTTTTTGCGTTCCTGGTCGACTCAAATCGGACGCTTCGATACCTTTCCCCATCACCCTTCCCCGCCCATTCCGAAATCCCGCCCGAGGCTACCCCCTTCAGACAACGAAAATGTGCTTAAACGCATCTGTTATCCGCCGTCCCCACAACCTCAGTTGGCCGACTTCGGGCGAAGGCCTCCACGATTTATCGGAGAAAGAAACTCCGGGCCTACCGGCTCCTGATCCTGACCTGGCTTTATCCAATAAAACCGGATGCTTTTTCCTCCGCCTTTCTGAAAATAATCAATACGAATGGGGTGGGCGCCAGCATCCAATCCCAGCCTGCAATCCAACGTATTAGGGCGATCCGCCACCATCGACTCTCCCATCACCTCATCATCCAACCAGAAACGCACGCCATCATCCGCCTCGAGACGAAAATGATAGTCTCCCTCCGTTGGAACCAGGAGATCGCCAGTCCAGGTCACGCTAAAAGATCCTGGAGTAGGGGATTCGTCGGACCAGGCAAAGAACAAAAATGGGTCGACGCGGGTAATAAACGGCTCCCCCTCCCAATTCACGCCATGATAATAACGCCCCCACAAACCGCCACCGTCGTAAATACTATCTTCCGCCGCAGCGATATCCGCGGCGGGAATGCGAACCCGAAAATAAATGGGCTCCCCCAGAGCATCTTTCACCACTTCGCCTTCGGCGTGAGGATAAAACCATCGGAAGTAACCCAGCAAATATTGATAATCCAAATCAAGCAACAACACCGCGTCCTCACCTGTTTCGGGCAAAGGCAAATCAGTAGCAGGCTCGATCTGTTGAAAGTCTGGCTCCGCCAACCCACCCCCCAGCTCGGCAAAGGGCGAATAGCGCAGCGCTCCCACTCTCAGGTCAATAGGGGTGCGGGGACGGTAGCTCAAAAATTGGAGCGGAGAAAAATAATACAGTTGGGGGCTGAGATAGAGCTGTTCCCCATCGTGGCGGGCCAGGACCTCACGAGCAACAGCATTTTCGAGCGGAGAAAAGGCAGCGTAAATCTGTGGCGACCGAGCCTGACGCACAAAATACATCTCGTAATTCAGCCAACCGGCGATAACAAGCCCCAAAACCATCAACAACAGCACCCCCCACCGCCAAAATCGATAACGTCGCCCGGGCAACAACACGGCCCGCCACGATAAATTGTAGGCGTCGGCAGCCATCAATGCCACGGCGGGCGTCACCGCCAGGGTGCGATAAGCCTGCGGAGCCTCATCTAAACGCGTTAAAATCCCCCCCAACAGCGTGATTCCCACCCACAGCAGCGTCAACCCACGCCGGTGATCGCGCCAGCGCCACAGCGCCCAGACCGCGCCCAACAAGAAAAACGCCCCGGTAATCGGATCCAACATGGGTGCGCCTGGCAGGTTGTGACGAGGATTGCGATCTCCGGACACATGAAACATCAGCAAATGCCGTCGGGTCGACTCCAAAAGAGGCGTCAGACCATCCTGGGCCGTGCGCATATCATTGAGGATGCTCACCTGTCTGGTGCGATTGAGAAATGTGAAACTATCGTGTAAATAAGTGAAGCCCAAAGGAGCGAAAGTGAAGATGTACATCACTACGAAAAGGATGAGGCCACGCCAGTTACGCCGCAAGAACTCTGCATCCACAACTGCCCGATATGCCAGATAGAGGAACACAACCAGCACAGCCATGCGAATGCCAAGATAGGTGTACATGCCCAACCCCAATAAAATGCCGGCAACCGCCCAATCGCCCAAAGAGCGACGGCGGGCCGCACGCATAATAAAAAATAAAGAAAAAACCTGAACCATGGGAGGATACACCTCGTTCCATCCCCAACGGCTCATATTGACATGCCAACGGTTAAAAGCCAGAAATGTGGCGGCCAACAGCGCCGGATATGGGCTATACATCTCTCGAGCCAACAAATAAAGCCCAAACACCGTAAACAGACCTGGCAATATCGATTGCAGTTTGATCGCGGCAAAACTGGCGCCTAACAGCCGAAAGAAGAGCGTTTGAAGATAAATGAAACCATTGGGGGTTTCAAACCATCCGGTGCCAAATAGGCTATCCGCCCGCCCCTCCAAAGTATGCAACGCATCCAGGGCGGCGTTGGTCTCATCAATAAACACACCCGGAGGCATTTCGTGGATATGATGCAACCTGAACCACATAGCCAGACTCAGGATAAGCGCCAAAAGCAACGCCTCGACCCAAGGCCTGGGGCGGGGATTGTAAATGCGATTGAGTCGAGCAGTAAGCGACGCTCCCGTACGCTGAGGTCGTCGTTTGATCGAAGGCGATTCCGCCCCTTTGGTCTGCACACGGGCCACGCCTAACTTGTGTCCAAAAAAGACGGGATCCGGCTTGGGCATAGGTTCGTCAAAACGATCTGCGCGCCATCCTGTGATTTGGGAAGCTCCAATCGCCATAACGATGAGCCCCACCACCCACCACAAAGCCTGGCCCCAAGCGAAAGGAGTTCGCCAGATGCCCCATAACGCCCACACTACAATCACGAATCCTCCCCAGAATAACACCAATGCCACCGCTCGATGGCGTCCCTGGGTGCGCATACGCTCCTCGCGCGGCTCCTCAGGCGGCGGCCAATCCCGCTCGATACGCCAAAAAGCATACACCCCCAGCATCGCGCCTGCCAAAGCCAACCAGGGCGCCAGCGGATAATCCGCCAGAGTAGGCAAATGCCAGACGCCAAGCAGGGTCAATGCAATGGCTACGAGAGTAAATACAGCAGTAACCATAGTGGTCTAATGGTGAACAATTGGGCAATCATAGCGCCTTACCAATGAGATTTTAGCCCACCGAGCTAAAAAATGATCCCGCGCCAGATTGCAAAGTGGGCCAAGAAAGACTTTCAGTAGATCGCGATTGCGAGAGTATGTGTCCCGCCGGATTGCGAATCCGGCGGGTTTAACGCTCGAATCTCCGCCGGATCACGGATCCGGCTCTGCGCATCATGGCAAATCGTGATCTACTGAAACTCGGACTCTCCAGGCGCTTTGCGCCAGCGGTCGACCTCCGTCGACCGTCTCTGGTTGGTGAAGGGACGGCGTAGGCCGCCCGTTGGCCAGATGCCAATAGAGACCGACTTCAGTCGGCCTGTCTTCTTCCCTCAAAGCAGACTTGACTTAGTACTGGACTTTGTTTCTTTTTTTCGGCTTGGCATCTTTGCGTGAGGTGTCTTTTTGGTTTCGGTTTGTCCGGATTAGAGGACTTACACAAAGGTGATGCGTCAGATACGAAGCGTGTTGGAAACAGAATGCGATTGGGACAGGCGAACAACATGTCCGACGCCATCCTCTACTGTGATTGTACGTCGCAATGTCCAAAAGTTCAAGGACGCTCGAACTGCCGCCCACTTACTCCGACAGCCGATAAATGATCACACCCTGATTTTGGTATGCTATCTCCGCCTGGCCCGACTGCGCCCAGGCGTCGAATTTGGCCAGCTGCTCGGGCGAGAACAGGATGCGCTCCAGCTGGCCCACGTAGATGTAATCGATGTGCAGCTCATCTGCTATCTGCCAGGCGCGGTTGGCGTCG
>CAZYSY010000196.1:0-11261 GCA_964650295.1 uncultured Caldilineales bacterium
AGACCTTGGCTTCGGGTGCCGGGGGTCCTTATAACGCTGACACCACCATCAAGCTGTGGCGGGTGGGCGACGGCCAGCTCCTCCGCACCCTGGAGGGCCATGCCGATTGGGTCAACAGCGTGGCCTTCAGCCCCGCCGGCCCGGCCCTCGCCCCCGGCCCTGGAGACGACACCATAGGCCGTGGCGGGTGAGCGACGGCCAGCTCCTCCGCACCCTGGAGGGCCCTTCCGGTAGTGTCCTCAGCGTGGCCTTCAGCCCCGACGGCCAGACCCTCGCCTCCGGCTCCTGGGATAATACCATCAAACTGTGGCGGGTGGACGACGGCCAGCTCCTCCGCACCCTGGAGGGCCATGCCGATGGGGTCACCAGCGTGGCCTTCAGCCCCGACGGCCAGATCCTCGCCTCCGGCTCCAGTGACGACACCATCAAGCTGTGGCGGGTGGGCGACGGCCAGCTCCTCCGCACCCTGGTGGGCCATGCCGATATCGTCACCAGCGTGGCCTTCAGCCCCGACGGCCAAACCCTCGCCTCCGGCTCCAGGGACGCTACCATCAAGCTGTGGCGGGTGGGCGACGGCCAGCTCCTCCGCACCTTGAAGGGCCATACAGATTGGGTCCGCAGCATCACATTCAGTCCTGACGGCCAACTCCTGGCCTCCGGCTCCGATGACGGTGCGATCAAGCTGTGGCGGGTGAGGGACGGCCAGCTCCTACGTACCCTGGAGGGCCATGCCGCTTGGGTCACCAGCGTGGCCTTCAGCCCCGACGGCCAGCTCCTTGCCTCAGGATCGTATGACGGCACCGCGCGGCTGTGGGGGGTGAAAGGATCTGCAGAGAGCGCCCGTGCACCACTGTCAACCCCATTGGCCGCAGCTCTGGCAGCCACGCCCACCATCGCACCAACGCCTATTCTCGGTTCAATCTTCTCTGAAGGCTTCCCCTATGAGACCGATATCACGGATGCGTTGCCTTCCAACACGCTGGAAGTGTGGGGATGGGCCGAGGACCCGCAGCATCTGTATGTGGTGGGCGTGGAAAAGAACCGGGAGGCCGTGCTCGTCACCCTGGACAAACGCACGCGGAACGTCTTGCACACCGCCACCAAACCCATCCCCGGGGTCGATGGCGCCCGCATCGGCCTGAAATGGGGGAAAATCTACGTCGTCACCTACACCGTCGAGCAGGATGGTTCGTGCTCCAGCCCCGTGCACTGGGATTTCTGGCGCATCGACGGCGATGCCTGGCATCCACTCTATCGCACCTCGCATAACGAAGGGGGCTTTATCCCCTATCTGCTCGCCACAGATCACTACCTCTACGCCATCGGCGATTATTCCCCCTGCGCCAGTTGGGGAACCAAGGTGGTCCGCTTCGACCGAAGCGAATCCGCCCAGGAGTGGACTTCAGAAACCTTCACCGACTTCTATCACAACAGGGCATTCGCCACCAACGACGCCATCTATCTCATTCATGACCACTGGAGCTCCTGGGACATCTACCTGGAGACCTATCCCGAAGACACCCAAACATTCTTTACCGACCTCGCATACATCGGGGAAAATGGCGTTCATCCCGCCTTTGCCACCGATGGTGATAACGATGTCTTTTTCATCGGATGGAGCCAAGAAGATGATAAGGTGCATGTGCTTTTCAATGGCGAAGACCAGATGGTTTTTGACCGAAACGCGTTCATGGCTCAAGCATGGGCGGCCGAAAATGGTCGTTTCTACGGGCTTTTCAGGGAAAAGGACACGCCACAATGGCATCTGGTGGAAGTCGACCCCCTGACCGCCACCGTCACCCTCTCAGAAAGGAGTTGGGAGGGGCGGGCCGCGGGAACGAAATTCATGGGGCCCGACCCCGAACCCAACCCCGGTTTCATCCTCAACCAAACAGATGGTCGCAAACTCCTGGTCACATTACGCACCCCATGGCTCGATTGATGGGCGCGAAGCCCTCACCCTTTCGAACCCGGCCCGCGCCTTCGACGAGGCCCCCTTCGCTCATCATCTGATGCCTGACGCAATCCCTTCGAACATCACCCCGGGAGAAAACGAACGATGAAAAGGATACGCGTTTCATGGATTTCCTGGTTGGCGCTCCTTCTCATTTCCCTTTCGCTCACCGCCTGCAAGGAAGCGCCCGAGGCCATCGCCTCCACCACAGCAACGCCCACGCCAACGTGGACGCCCACCATCACCCCCACATTCACCCCAACGCCAACACCTGACCATTTCATCGCTCCGCAAAACGTCGATGCCTTGACGCAGGTGGGAGTGTTGGGAAGAGGATGGATCTCAAAAATCGCCTACTCCCCGGACGGCGGCCTGCTGGCAGTCGCCACCTCGGCGGGCGTGTGGTTGTATGATGCGGACACTTTTCAGGTGATGCGATACCTTCCCAGCGACGCATGGGTCCTTAGCGTGGCCTTCAGCCCCGACGGCCAACTCCTCGCCTCCGGCACCATGGACGCTACCATCAAGCTGTGGCGGGTGAGCGACGGCCAGCTCCTCCGCACCCTGGAGGGCCATTCCCATTGGGTCCGCAGCGTGGCCTTCAGCCCCGACGGCCAAACCCTCGCCTCCGGCTCCGGGGACAACACCATCAAGCTGTGGCGGGTAGGCGACGGCCAGCTCCTCCGCACCCTGGAGGGCCATTCACGGAGGGTTACTAGCGTGGCCTTCAGCCCCGACGGCCAGACCCTCGCCTCCGGCTCCTGGGGCGACACCCTCCAGCTGTGGCGGGTGAGCGACGGCCAGCTCCTGCGCACCCTGGAGGGCCATTCATATGCAGTCACCAGCGTGGCCTTCAGCCCCGACGGCCAGACCCTCGCCTCAGGATCCGCCGATGGCACAGTTCGCCTGTGGGCAGTCAGGAGATAAGCGCATGATGAACTTGGGATATACCTTACGCAATCGTTATGAAGTATTAGGATTCATCGGCCGGGGTGGCATGGCCGACGTGTACCTGGCCCTGGATATCCGCCGCCAAACGCGGGTCGCCATCAAAGTCCTGCGCGAAGACCTGGCCGAAGACCCCGCGTTTCTGCGCCGCTTCGCCCGCGAAGCCCAAGCCCTGGCCCGCCTCGACCACCCCAATATCGTCCGTTTCTATTCCTTCGAGCGGGAAGGAGCCATCGCGTTCATTGTGATGGATTACATCGAGGGCGTCACTTTGCGCCGCTTGTTGCTGGAGCGAGGCGGTCCTCTTGAATTGGCCGAAATGACCTCCATCCTCCAGCAAGTTGGCGCGGCCTTGCACTATGCCCATGCCGAAGGTTTCATTCACAGAGATTTGAAACCTGGCAACATCATGATCCATCGGGATGGGCGCGTCTTTTTGTCTGACTTCGGCATCGCCAAGGCGATGGATAGTGCAACGGTGACGACAGTTGCCGCAGGCACGCCCGCTTATATGAGTCCTGAGCAGATTCTGGGCCGCAAACTGGATTTCCGCACGGACATCTACAGCCTGGGGGTGGTCGTATTTCAGATGGCCACAGGCCAGCGACCATTTACGGGTGAAGAGCCAGGCTTGCGTGGGGAGGAATTGACGCAACGCATCCGTGACGCTCATCTCCATCTGGGTCCCCCTGATCCACACACCATCAATCCTGACTTGCCTCCCCAGGCAGCACAGGTCATCCTTCGCGCCCTGGCCAAGCAGCCCCAAGCCCGCTGGCCCAACGTGATGAGTATGGTGCGGGCCTGGGAAAATGCGGTGGGCATCGTGGGAGAAGCGCCCGTTCCCATTGCCTTACCCGCCTCAGTTCTACCAGGTGCGGAGCCGAAAACTTTTGCAACACCCGCCCAGCCTCATTCTGCTGGTCCTGCCCCCCATCATACGCCCCTTCCTGAATCGCCCCCGCGACGGCGTTTGGCTGTCTTGAGCATCACGGCTGTGGTGCTTGCCGCCATTCTTGCCGGAGCCTTCTTCCTATTTTCGATGGATACAACCACATCTCAACATTTCCAAACCCCCTCATCCACACAACGCCCACCTGATTCGACACCAACGACGGTCGCGCCCACACACATCAGCCTGGCCGCTGTTGCCGCGTCTCCGACATCAATTCCGACGTTGCTACCTTCTCCCAGTCCGACGCCCACATGGACTCCAGCGCCCACCCCCACCTCTACACCAACTCCCGCCGCCGTACGCGACATATACATCGAATATCTCATCGATGCTTCCAACGGCATGATGCAACCCTGGCGAGATGGCAGTGAACCCAAATTTGCATCGGTACAACGCGTTCTGCCCGTGCATTGGCAGTTCGTGGCGCCAGAGGCCCATCTGGGCTTGCGCGTGTATGGACATCGCTATCCCGCAACAGATTCCCAATCTTGCAGCGACGTGGAGTTACTACTTCCCATCCAGCAATGGACCGCACAACAAATGACCGATGCCTTGTTACAAATTGCAGCCCGGGGTATGGATTGTCAGGCACGGGCGTTGAGTGAAGCATACGGCGATTTTCAATTTGTCAAAGGGCGCCGCAATGCGGTGATTCTCATTTCCGAAGCGGGTGACACCTGCGGCGGTAACCCCTTGCAAGTCGTGCAATCCTATCTCGAAACAGGAATCACTTTGCCTATTCACGTCGTTGCATTGGAACCTGACGCTCAACATCAAACCGAATTCCAATCGATTTCCCGAAAAAGTGGCGGGCGTTACTTTGAAGTTCACAATGCCCAACAGCTCTATGATACTTTAGGCGAGATAGTGAAAGGAACATCTTTACCTCATTGACCTGATGACAGATTTATTATCTATCCGAGAGGTGAACAATGACTTCCTTCCAAAAACCTTCCCAAGCGTTTTTGGAGCATCTGATTCATGTTCGTCTCCTCGACAGCACTCCTTAGGCTGCTTGGACTACAGGGGGGTATAGCTCCCAGCATCGATGCCCCAGGCGAGGATGTGGGGAAGGGACGATAAAGTGGAGCGATTACTCTCCGGACGGCTGCCTGCTTGCAGTCGCCACCAAGATTGGAGTTACTTTGTATAATGCAAATGATTTCAAAAGGACCCGATTCCTTATCTACCCACACAGCGCAAAACAGCGTGGCCTTCAGCTCCGACGGCCAACTCCTCGCCTCCGGATCGGATGACGGCACCGTGCGACTGTGGGGGGTGAGGCAGTAGGGAGGTAGGACCATGGTCGAACCAGGACAAGTGCTCCGCAATCGCTGCGCCCACGCCTCTTTCGCTTATGCCCCTGCAAAACATCGACGTTGGGGCTCAGCCGCCCCACGCCTGCGATAGAGAAACATTCTTCGCAGCAAATCACTACAACAAGGAACAAAGTGAGTAAAAGCAAACACCTCAACCCCATTGACCACATCACAAGTATCACACAGCGTCAGGCTTGATACGGGAGGGAGTGCAAGATGAAAAGGAAATCCCTTTTCCGTGTGTTCGGAATGGTTCTCTTCATCCTGCTTTCGGTCAGTGGTTGCAACATCGCGCCCCCGGAGATCACCTCGGCCACGATTTCGCCATCTCTTCTTTTGGGTGCCCGAAATCGGTTTGAATTGGCCTACGAACAATGGGTTCCCCTCAGGTTCAACTTTGCATTTACGGGTGATCTCACATGGCAGGACAACGCCTCCGCCACCCTCCGCTTCAACGAGGAGGACAGCGACAACCCGCGCACGGCGCTTTTGCATCTGCGGAATGAAAACGGACAATGGCAATCGCAACTCGATGTCGTGTATCCGAAAGGCGTCTTCCCCCATGAAACCGATATCACGGATGTGTTGCCTTCCAACACGCTGGATTCGCGCTTGAGCTCAACGCCGGCGGCGCCACCGTCATCGTCGACCTCACCTGCCATCCCGGCTCAGAACGTGAATGAGCTCACCGAGATGCAGTCCTGGGATCTCGGCGCCATCGTCAAGGTGGCTTATGGGCCGCGCACCGAGATTCTGGCAGTAGCCACATACACAGGCATCGATCTGTACGACACCCCCTCCTTGCGCAAATTACATCATCTTCCCAGCGATGCGGGCATTCGAAGTATCGACTTCAGTCCGGACGAAAACTGGCTTGCGGTTGGAGATGACCAGGGCGCTGTGACCATCTGGCGCACCGATAATTGGATTCTGGCCGCTACATTTCAGGCTTCTTCCCATCCCATTTCTCTTCTGAGATTCAACCCCACCGGCGCACTCCTGGCCACTGCCCAGAAGGAGGGCTACGAAGTGCAGCTTTGGCGTGTGGCAGATCAATCGCTGTTTCGAGAGCTGCCCATTGATCGGGCCATCTATGATCTTGTCTTCCTCCCGGACGGCTCCCTGATAATTGGCTCTAGCGGAGATTTCGCCTATCAAGGATGGATCATCCACCCGCGTCTCAGCGATGGCAATCTGGGAAATGTCCATTCCACAGTGAACGGCGTCGTGACATCGCTGGCCGCCACATCTGATGGGAAACGTCTCGCCATTGGCTCTGAATTTGGTCCTGTCGAACTCTATGACATCGAACAAAATCATACCCTGTGGCAACGGAGCGTGTGTCCAGAGATATTGTCCGATCTCTGGCCTGTAAGAGCCATGGCCGTCAGTCCCGACCAGAAGCTTCTGGCCCTCTCATGTGTGGATGACAGCATCCAGGTATTGCGCTTATCCGATGGTGAGCTGGTCCACACCTTTAAGGCGCATGTCAATCCCGTGCATAGCCTGGCCTTCAGTGCTGATAGCTCTCTGCTGATATCCAGCTCGAAAGACCGGGTTGCGTTTTGGCGACTCCGGGATGGCAAGGAAGCAGCCGCTCTGGAAAATTACGCTGGGGGCATCACCACCGTGGCATACAGTCCCGATGGCCAATGGCTGGCTGCCGGGCAAGAAAATGGTGAGGTCAGTGTCTGGGACTCCGAAAGCGGACAGCTACGATACGCTCTGAAAGCCCATAAAAAACCGGTGACACGGGTGGCCTTTAGTCCGGACGGAGCGTTACTCGTCACAGCGTCGGCGGACGGGCGAGTTCGTATGTGGCGTATGCAAGATGGAGCGTTGCTCTATACCCTCCGCGGGCATAAAAACGAGGTGACAGACGTCGCTTTCCATCCAGATGGCTCGCTCATAGCCACCAGCTCCATGGGAAAACTCATCAAACTCTGGCGGGCCGATGATGGTACGTTTGTACGCAGCCTCTCAGGGCATGAAGCGGGCGTCGTCAGCCTGGCCTTTAGCCCGGATGGCCGCTTGCTGGCTTCTGCATCACAAGCCGGAACAGTTGGGATATGGGATGTCGAAACGGGCCGCCTTTTACACAAGCTTAAAGCCCAATCCGTGAGCGACGTCCTTTTTAGTCCTGACGGACAGCTCCTGCTGATGAACACATCTGACGGCATCGAGCTCTGGCGAGTGGCGGACTGGAGCTTTCAACAAGAAATCTCATCATTGGGAGGAGTTGCCAGCATGGCCATTTCCCCAGACAACTTGATGGTCGCCATCGGAAAACGCGACGGAGCGATGATTTTCTGGGATATTCCATCCGACGAGCGACTTTTCGAAATGAAAGCGCATCATGGCCCAGTGACGGATATTGCTTTTCGAGATGACGGCGTTCGCCTTGTCTCCGCCTCCGCAGATGGCACCATGAGCATTTGGGGAATCACAAGCAGCTCGACCACGGCGATCCCTTCAGCGACGCCGCGACTCACGCCAACGCCAGCGCCCGTCGTGTCCAAAACGCCATCACCTCCTTCCACGCCTACCTCAGAAAAGGCTTCCGAGGCTCCTATCAAAATCGTTCTGTCGCAGAAAGCAGACATCGAGCAAATTCTCTTTTCACAGGATGGCAATGTCCTTGCTGTTCACACGTCCGCCGGGGTGGAGCTGTTTGATGCAAAAACCCACGAGTCGCTGCAGTTCATTCCTGGAGAATTCCAAACCGTGACGTTGAGCCCGGGCGGAACCCTCCTTTTCACCTCGTCAGAACGTGATGCCATCCAGCTATGGCGAATAAGCGACGGGGAACTCCTTTACACCCTTGACGATATTTCAAGCCCGGTCGCCCGCATCGTTGTCAGCCCGGACAGCGCCCTGTTCGCGGTCATCTCGCAAAACAACACGTTTGCGCTCCGTCGTGTGTTGGACGGCAAACCTTACGATGCCATCCATATTCCTCGCTCCAACGTCTCCGCTGTAGCTTTCAGCCCAGACAGCGTTTTTCTGGCTGTTGGAATGGAGAACGGCACGATCACTATCTGGCAGCTCTCACAGGGTGCGAGGTATCTTTTCCTGAAAGCCCACGATGATGCTGTTCTGCAACTGACATTTAGTCCTGAAGGAGAATCACTGATCTCAGTCTCAGAGAACGCCGTCAAATGGTGGCGAATCCGTGATGGGAATCTCATCTCGGTTTTCTATTCCCAAAATGACCCTTTACAACTGAGCCCAATCACATTCACCTTAGGAGGCCCCATTCAGGTAGAAGCCGAGGAGCTGTGGCGTATTGGAGATGGGGCCAAACTATTTCAACTCAGCCCACGGCTGCCAAATCCGCGCACGGGGGCCATGTTGCTCACCATGGCATTCAGCCCTCGGGGAACCTATCTCGCCGCAGGAATATGGCAAGGCGATTCGTATTTCGGTTATATCGACGTATGGTACACAGCCAATGGGCAAGAAATGGGCATGTTTGAAGCAGATCGTGTTTTATTCGCATTCAGTCCTGACGAATCCATCATTGCTGTGCCCGGACAAGGGGAGGTGCTCTTATGGCGATTGCCGGCCGAACACTGTGGCAATCCATAAGCGTTTCTGCTGAGAACTCTTCGCCATATAACATGTCATGACCTCATACACAGCAACAGTCTTATACACTTAAGTAGTTGATGATATGAATTTGAAATAAACTTTGGAGATGCTCCCAACTCATCAGACGAAGGTGGACGAAGCGAACCATCGTCTATGTTCGTCAATCTTCGTCCATGTTCGTCAAAGTGCGTAGGCGCTTTTCTCAAGTTTCAAATGCGTATCTACTTAATGTCTGCGCTATTGAGTAAAAATATGGGAGGACGTCATGAGACCGATCTTGCGCATCCCAGTTAGCCTCCTCATAGCGATCCTGCTGGTTTTCTGGCTGTTGCCAAAACCACCAGCAAAAGCTTTTCTTTATTTTCACGACAACGCTTCATTCCTGTCTGAGCAAACTCCGTTTCTTCAATTATCCTCGCTTCAATCTGATCCCTGGGAACAAGCTATCGACGAAACGCAACGGGTTCTCGCAGCATCCAATGTATTGGAACATCTTCAGCACTATCAAGAGATAATAACTGAACTGGATGGCTACCTTGCCCAATTAGAGATGGCAAGGCCCGCCCTTGTGCTCATCGACAAATTGAAACAAACTGATATCCCTTTGCTTGGCAATGCATGGAAGCTGCTGATCGATGGCCTGGATATGGCCACTGGAGGCGCGGGGCAGGCCTTGGTCGCCATCGATCAAGGTGTTCGGATATTGTTGGATTATCATGCTCAATTACAAAGCATGAGCGGATTGGATGACGTAATCGCTGCCATTCACTCCTTCCAGCAATCCCCTTCCCAACAAACTCTGCAAGAGATGGCCACGGTAATGCAAAATCATGAGGCGACGCTGAATCAATTGGAGTCTCTGACTTCTCAAATCTATGATCAGGTGTCCGCTATCCATGAAGCGCTCTCTTTGACACGCTCAGGTCTTGCCCATGCAAACTCCCTGGCCCCTCAATTAAACGATAGTCTCTCCGAGATTAAAAATATGGTGGACACCATCGCCGAACCCGTTGGCCAGATCTATTCGTTAAGCAGCGAGCTATTGGACCAGATTCATTCAGATCAAGCCACTTTTCAGGAAATCCAGCAGGTCGTGGCGCGTGCGGAACACCCATCCAATGCTACAACCAACGCTTTTGGGAAAAACAACAGCCTGGGACAAGAGACATCCCGACAGGATACCATGGATCAATGGATTGGTTTTGTCACAGATGTGTGGGAAGGTTTTCTTGATGAAAATGAAGAGAGCCGGTTTCAGCAGCTCAGCGCCATGATGAAGGAGAAGGATTCAAAAATCCTGCTAATTGGCGGATTGGGCATCTTGCTGATCCTGGTGGGGTTCTTGGTGTATTGGTTAGTCCAACCGTCGTCCGTTCAGGAACAGCCAATAACACGCGAGCTGCCACCTGCCATACCTTTGTTCATTCGGGAGGGAACGTCGAAAAGCACTCCCGATAATGGTGCCCCTCCCATGCGATTACGGGTATTAGAAGGCCCTCATGCCGGCATGGTTTTCCCTTTGGACCGAAATGATATCCGGGTTGGGCGCAGCGAGATATGCGATGTTCAAATTCCGGATGTACAGATTTCTCCGCTACATGTCCGGCTCCGCTATGCTCATGGTGCATGGTTCATCCAAGATCAGGACAGCAGGACGGGGACATTTGTCAATGGCCAACGGATTCTGGCGCAGCGATTGAATTCGGGCGATGAAATCCGCATCGGCAATGTACGACTACGATTCGAACCACAAAAACCAGCAACAGCTTAGCTATTGACTGCCAAGAATTAGTGTCTGTTCGACGAAAGAACTGCCCGCATCACCAAGTATCATCATGATTGAACCAGGACAAGTTCTCCGCAATCGCTACGAAATCCTCAAAACCATCGGCCGCGGCGGCATGGCCGACGTCTTCCTCGCCTTCGACCGCCGACGCATGGCCCGGGTCGCCATCAAAGTCCTCCGCGAAGACCTGGCCGAAGACCCCGACTTCGTCCGCCGCTTCGCCCGCGAGGCCCAGGCCCTGGCCCAACTCGACCACCCCCACATCGTCCGCTTCTTCTCCTTCGAACGCCAGGGACCCATCGCCTTCATCGTCCTCGAATACGTCGACGGCGTCACCCTCCGCCGCCTCCTGGTGGAGCGGGAAGGCCCCCTGACCCTGGCCGAGACCACCTACATCCTCCGGCAACTGGCCTCCGCCCTCCACTACGCCCACAACGAAGGCCTCATCCACCGCGACCTCAAGCCCGGCAACGTCATGATCGACCGCTCCGGCCGCACCCTCCTCACCGACTTCGGCATCGCCAAGGCCCTGGAGAGCGCCACCGTCACCACCATGGCCGTGGGCACCCCCGCCTACATGAGCCCCGAACAGATCCTGGGCCGCGAGCTGGACCCCCGCACCGACATCTACAGCCTGGGCGTGATGCTCTTCCAGATGGTCACCGGCCGGCGGCCCTTCACCGGAGAGGAGCCCGGGCTCACCGGCAC
>CAZYSY010000197.1:0-6355 GCA_964650295.1 uncultured Caldilineales bacterium
GTTTTGGTTTCATAGGGTGTTTCAATTCCCCACCCCAACTTTAGCAGTTCTTCACGCGAAAACGTACGGTTCGATTCGGAGGCAAATATCTTTAGCAGTGCGCATTCTTGCGGCGTTAACGTGATCACCACATCCCCAAAAACCAACCGGTTGGCGCTGGGATACAGTTTTCCTCCCGAGAATGGCATGACATCCTCTTTGGCTCGGTGCGATCGCTGCAATTGGATGTTCACATGCGCTACCAAAACATCAGGATCCACCGGTTTGGTGAGATAATGATCGGCCCCTTCCCGCAATCCGGTCAAGATGTCTTCTTTTGACGAGCGCGCCGTAAGCATAATGACCGGTATACGCGATACCTCCATTCGGCGTTTTTCGTCTTCGATATCAACGCCATTACGCAAATGTTTCAGGAAGGTGAATCCATCCATATCTGGCAACATGACATCCAAGATAATTAAGTCAGGCGTTTCATAACGCAACTGGCGCAACCCGTCGCCCGCACGGTGCACGGCTGTAACATTGAATCCATTGATGGCAAAAACGTCTATCAAAGATCCGGCTAGAGCCAGGTTATCCTCGACCAATAATAAAGTTGGCTGCTGGGACATATTGAGCTCCTTTCTTTCATGAACGGCGCATGACAGTTGAACGGGAGGTATGCAACGCTTCGCGATCAACCACGTTTGGGAGGCGCCGTGCCAAACGCTCCGTAATCAATCACATGTTGTGTTATTTGGCCAACATCTTACTTTAAAGCCCCATTCATGACAAGAGCGGGTGCGAGCAGCGATTTTAGAACAGCATCAGCACTCCGCCAATGAGTCCCGTGGCTATCGTAGCCAGATAGACGACGATTGACATGGCGAAAGCGGTTTCTGCAGCAACGCCGATCTGGGTGAATAGGCCCACATAACTTAATTCTCTCACGCCAATGCCGCCAATACTGGGGATGAGCAGCGCTAGCGAGGCGAGCGGCACAAAGACAAGGAAATCCAATAACGTGCCCTGCACCCCCACAGCCATCCCAGCAGTGATGTTGATGAGAATCCATAGTAGATTAAAAATAAACGAGACGGTTATTGCTCGTAGCAGCGTGGGCGTGTCGTAGTCCTGCAGTGCGAGATAGAGCGAGTGTAGGCTTTCCATGTTTGTTATACGGCGGTTGACAGCAGAAGGAATTAGTCGTAG
This sequence comes from uncultured Caldilineales bacterium, assembly GCA_964650295.1. GTDB lineage: Bacteria > Chloroflexota > Anaerolineae > J102 > J102 > M2005. The sequence continues at coordinate 1,192 of CAZYSY010000197.1, forward strand.
CGCCTGTTCGTGCAACCATCGAATCCAAACTTTTTGTCGCAGCGCCCAGAAAGTAGCCAATGCACCAATGAACATCCCTACAATGAAAATCTGAATCCAGATAGTGATGTTGGCCTGGCAAAAAGGCGCAGCAATCGCTCCCAGGCCCAGCAGCACCAGGATGCCGAGAAACCGATCCAACACCACAGTGCCAACAGCTCCGCCCGCATCATCTGTCTCTCTGGCCAGATAAATGCTTCGGGCCACATCACCGCCAAAACCAGTGGGCAGCAGGGTATTGAAAAAAGCGCCGATATAATACCATCGAATGAGTTGCCCAAACTTTATATCGGCCCATCTGGAATTTACGAGAATTTGCCATCGCCAGGTGCGCAGCAAAATACTTATGACGAATAGGAGAATGGTTGCAATCAACCACCAGAGGTTGGCACGGGCCAAGTTTTGCCCTAGCGTCTGAATATCGATGCGACTGAGGAGAAACAGGATTAATCCCAGACTAATGGCGATTTTGAAAAAGATTTTCCATTGCTTTTTCATGACGGAAGCATTTTGCCATACTCCGCATGAAAGTGAAAAATGATTGGAGCTATTCCCCTCAATTGCCGTCGCATCACAGGCATTAGAATATCGGGCGTCAGTTGTTGGATGCTTGTTAGAGCAATCGACGCTCCCGCTTGTTTTGTACTAGAACTGAAGAAGAGGCGGGGTGACGTTCTTTGAGTTCCGTTCGTAGAGCCGACGATGGAGGGCAAAGTTGGTTTGTGGTCGGCAATCAGTTATTTGAACAGCTTTGTGGCGTATTTTTCTGCGAAGAGCGCAGGCGTACCGCCAGTATGCCAGAAAAGCACGGTTTCATTTGCCTTAAAAAAACCCTGGCGGATAAGATCAAGCAGACCTGCAGCCGCGCGACCAGTATAAACCGGGTCCAGTAGCAAGGCTTCGGTGCGGGCGAATCGTCGGATGGTCTCGATCTCTGGTGCTGCCATGACGCCATACCCACCTCCCAGGTAGCTGTCATTAACCAGCATATCTTTGGCAGAGAAATGAAGGTCCTTACCAAGGTGCCTGGCTGTGCGGGTGGCCAACGCTGCCAAGATATCGCGGCTCAGCTCAACTTCTGGCTTGTCGATGCTGATTCCGAGAATGCGGCCCTGGTAGCCAAAAAGCTTTGCCCCAACAACCATCCCCGCCTGGGTGCCGCCAGAAGAGGACGCAACGACGATCCAGTCAGGGTGGACATCTTGCTGCTTTAGTTCTTGCATGGCAAAAACGTATCCTAACGCGCCGATTTCATTGGAGCCGCCATAGGGAATAAGGTAGGGCGCTTGTCCAGCAGCTCGAGCCTTGACTTCAACCTCTGTCATGGTTTTATCCCGAGTCTCATTTGTCGTCCACACGATCTTTGCGCCTAAGAGTTGTTCGAGGAGGAGGTTGGCATCGGGGTGCTTGGGAGGTGTCCCTGTCAGCACCAATGTGCAAGCCAGACCGAATTTAGCGGCCGCGGCCGCAGTTTGCCGGCAATGGTTCGATTGCGCGGCCCCCCCCGTGATGAGCAGGTTCGCACCGCGCGCCAGGGCGTCGGCGACCAAGAATTCAAGTTTGCGGGTCTTGTTACCACCAAACGCCAATCCTGTTTGATCATCTCGCTTGACCAACAGGGTGGGGCCGCCGAGTTCTTTGCTAAGGGTGGGGAGTGGTTCGATGGGAGTGGGCAGATGTGCAAAATGCAGTCGGGGAGTATCCATGATCTGGTTTTTGGGGTTGTGGGAAAAAGAAGGCGTCATCCCGATCTTACATCGGTAGATGCTCGCTGCCAAATTTTGTCAGGCCGGGTTCATCTTTTGCCTTCTTGTCGGCTTTGGAGTAGGATCACGCCATGATGACCTTGCGACGCGTTCTGGCATTTTCTTTCCTGCTGTTCCTCCTTTGTGTTGGTTCCGCTCGCGCACAGGAGGGCGCTACTCAGTATACGGTGCAGTCCGGTGATACTCTGACGACCATCGCCGAACATTTTGGCGTATCTGTCGAGGTTCTGGCTCAACTCAACAATATCACTGATCCCAATTTGATTCAGGTGGGGCAAACTTTGCAGATTCCTGATTCAACGAGGGAAGCGACTGAGCCGCAGACAAAGCAGGCAGCGATGGGCGTGCGGTCGTTATCCTGGGGGGGATTGGAAAGTTTCGCCCGGGCAGAGGCTTTCTATTTTTATGCATTTGGTTTTGGCGACATTGCTCAGCAATGGGTGAAGATGACACCGCTTTTTGAGAAGGTTGATGGTGTTTCTTTGCCGTTTATTGACATAAAAGCTCCGGAGTCAATTGTGCAGGGCGAGACTGGGGTGGTGCGGGTGTCAATTTGGTCTCCTTTGCCGCCTGTTGGTGATTTTCAGGGGCGGCGCATTTTCTTCATCGGCGAAAATCAGGAGCATGGTCTTTATCATTACTTTGCGTTGTTACCCACTGGCGCCCTGGATAAGCCTGGCCCCAAGTTATTGCGACTGCAAGTTGGGGCAGTGACGGCTCGAGTTGAAATCGAGATAAAGTCAGGTGTTTATCAAACTCAGCATATCGTTTTGCCGCCTAGCAAGGGGGGGCTTTTGGCTCCGGATAAGCTCAAAGCTGAGCGGGAGCGGTTGTATGCGTTGTGGAGACGTGTCAGTGGCCCGCCAAGGTGGACGAAACCTTTTCGCTTTCCCATTGGCGAGGGGTTTGAGCGCACGTCGCCTTATGGTACGCGTCGGAGCTACAACGGCGGCCCAGTGTCCTCCTATCATGCGGGTAGCGATTGGGGTGCGCCCGAGGGCACACCCATCATCGCCCCGGCTCCGGGCGTGATCGTGCTGGCTGAGCCACTGTTCGTGCGCGGCGGCGCGGTGATTATCGATCACGGTGCGGGCGTGTATTCCAATTTCTGGCATATGTCGCAGATTGATGTCAAACCTGGCGATGTTGTTGAAACAGGTGACCAACTGGGCCTGGTGGGCACCACTGGGCTGTCTACCGGGGCGCACCTACATTGGGAAATACGCGTCAACGCCATTGCAGTAAACCCCTTGCAGTGGACCGAGCAAACGTTTCCATAGGAGCATGGTTCGGATATCATCTAAGAGCAGGGTGGTGGCGGCTTGAGAGCGGGTTTCTTCTGGAATGGGTTTTCGGGCGCGAGCGCCAGTCAGTGATATAATCCTTAATTGCCCCTCATTAATTACGTTAATTACGTTTTCATCCCTCATTTATCATTTGAATTCTTACTATGCCCAAATTCAAGACCCTTAAAGGCTTCAAAGACGTCCTTCCCGAAGAGTTTCCCTATTGGCGATTTGTGCTGGGCAAGGCCCTGGAGCTGGCCGATCGCTATGGCTACCAGCAGATCGATACGCCCGTTCTCGAAGAGACCCGCCTTTTTTTGCGCGGATTGCAGGAAGGCACGGCCATCATCCTTGACAAGGAGTTGTATAGCTTCGAGGACCTGGATGGCACGCACATCAGCTTGCGGCCCGAGTTCACCGCGGGGGTGATGCGGGCCTATGTGCAGCACGGAATGTACACCCGACCCAAGCCGGTGAAGCTCTTCGCCATCGGGCCGCTCTTCCGTCACGAGAAGCCGCAGGCCGGGCGTTTTCGCCAGCACACCCAATTCAACGCCGAGCTGCTGGGCGAGGAGGACCCTGCCGCCGATCTGGAGATCATGCAGCTCGCCTATAACCTGTACAGGGAGCTGGGCTTCCAGGGCGTCAGCTTTCAGATCAACTCTATCGGCTGCCCGGTGTGCCGTCCGCCCTACATCGAAAAGTTGGTGGACTACTTCGAGGCCCATATCGACGAGTTGCCCGAGGTGGACAAACGTCGCCTGAAAGTGAATCCTTTGCGCGTGCTGGACACCAAGGAGGAATCCACTCAGGCCTTGCTCGCGGATGCGCCCAAGAGCGTGGAACATCTTTGCCGCGACTGTGCGCAGCATTTCGACATGCTGCAGGGCTATCTTCAGGCCCTGGAGTTGCCCTATCAGGTGAATTTCCGGCTGGTGCGCGGCTTCGATTACTACGTTCGCACGGTGTTCGAAGTGTGGGCCGAGGAGCTGGGCGCGCAGAACGCATTGTGCGGCGGGGGTCGCTATGACGGTCTGGTGGAGTCGGTGGGCGGGCCCAAGACGCCCGGCGTGGGCGTGGGCATCGGCATCGAGCGCATTGTGCTCAGCCTCAAGGCCCAGGGCGTCGAACCGCCGGCATTGCCCAGCCCCCAGGTGATGGCCTTGCACCGCGGGCCCGAGGCCAAACTGGCAGCGCTCAAGCTCACAGATGCGTTGCGGGCCTCAGGCGTGCCCGCCAGCCTGGCTTTTGGCGACCGCAGCCTCAAATCGCAGCTGAAGAGCGCGAACAAGGCGGGCGTACGCTACGCCGCCATCATCGCCGAGGATGAGCTGGCCCGCGGCGTCGCCACCCTGCGCGACATGGAGTCGGGCGAGCAGACCGAGGTGGCGTTGGGCGAGATCGTCGGGTGGGTAAAGACGCATCTTGACGAGTAGCGGATCACCTCCAACTGCCTCCGCCCGGCGGTGGAACCGCCAGGCTACCGTTGCCAAGCCCTGGCTGGTTGACGGCCATAGCCCAACGGGCTTCGCACCTGTAGCCCGAGGGTTCTAGCCTCGGGCGATGGTTGCTCCAAACGAACTTTTCCCCGTCTGCTACCCCCCGCCCGGCGGTGGAACCGCCAGGCTACCGTTGCCAAGCCCTGGTGGGCTGGCGGGCCATAGCCCAGCGGGCTTCGCACCTGTAGCCCGAGGGTTCTAGCCTCGGGCGATGTCTGCAAACCTGAGCCTCCGAACGAATTTCCCCCATTTGCCGCCCCCGCCCGGCGGTAGAACCGCCAGGCTACCGTTGCCAAGCCCTGGCGGGCTGAGTTTACAGTGGATGAATTAACATGCCCTACTGGCAGCTTTATTACCATTTCATCTGGAGCACAAAGGATCGACTGCCATTGATCACTCCGGAGATTGAGGGCCGGCTTTATGCCGTTATTGTGTCCAAGGTGAATGAATTTGATGCTGTCGTCTTCGCCATTGGCGGAATGGAGGAGCATGTTCACATGGTCGTTACGATACCTCCGAAGGTTTCCCTATCGACTTTTATTGGACAAGTAAAAGGCGCAAGTTCTCATTTTGT
>CAZYSY010000198.1:0-7223 GCA_964650295.1 uncultured Caldilineales bacterium
TGCCTCGTTGGATGGATTGGGAATTATGACAGGATAATACGAAGTTCGTAACAATGCAAGTTTAACACTGTGATATTCGCAGCAAACCTGATATGATTTTACTACTTTCATTAAGGTGATGCAACCCCTTTGCAACGCATCCGCGACGCACCCGAACACAATAGTGCGTCACAACATGAGCGCTATTGTGGCGACTTGCCTGAAGCAAATGACATGGTCGGCCAGACGTGCGACTTTTTCCTCCTAAAGGTTGATATTTGATGTTTTAAGCAGATGTGCATTTGAAACTTGAGAAAAGCGCCTACGCATTTTGACGAACATGGACGAAGATTGACGAACATCGACGATGGTTTGCTTCGTCCACCTTCGTCTTTTTGTCTATCTTCGTCTGATGAGTTGGAAGCATCTCCAAAATTTATTTCAAATACATATCATCAACTACTTAATCGAATGCCTTTCAAACCGACGAACAAGACCTCCTGTGCAACTTTTGTGGTGCATCAACGGGCGGATCCAGACATCAATGCCCGTGGATGGTACTGATGAAAAGTCGCACATCAGGTGAACAAGGTGCATTCAGGGCGTTGCAATGGCTGGAGCGCCTGTCATCTCCGGTTCGGGCGTCTGGGCGTCTTGCCAATCAAGCAAACATAGAATTCCCTCCACAATGGCCTCAGCGAGCTTGTCTTGCTCATTCACCAACAATGCTCTATCTCCTCCCAAATATCCGACCTCAATGATTGCCCCCGGCGTGTCATCCGCCACCCGCTGAAACGCATGATATTGCGTCATATCTTTGGTAACTGCCGATGGGTGATAATCCAGGCCCGTAGCAGCGCCATACTTTCCTTTCAAGCAATTCACCAACATCTGATCTTGCTCGGGGATGATCGTCTCTTCAGCGCTGGCGATTTTGAATCCGCTTTTTTCTACACAAGAATCTGCATGAATCGACACCAACGCCCGCGCATGCAATCCTTGCAAGCGTGGATCATATTCATCCAATAGCATGGCCGACACCCCTTGCTGTTTCAGACGCTCCACCACCTTCGTGGCGATCCCTTCATTAATTGTCGCTTCCATCAACCCATCTTCCTTACAAATTGCGCCAGAATCAAATCCGCGATGACCGGAAATAATGGCTACCTGCGGCCCCTGGAAAAAATCAGAAGGGATAAGTCGCGCCAGAGTGCGAGAATTGCGCATTCGCTCCCACCCTCCTTGATAAAAATAAACCGCGATTAAACCAACCAATGCCAGTAAGATCACCAGCAAAAGGCGCTTGATCCAACGATTGAGATTTTCCAAGCGGTGCATTGACATGATCAGATGTTGTGGTTATTTTCCACGAAACCATGACGTTTGCCAAATGTTTTCCCTACGATCCAGCAAAAATGAACATGATCGGGTATGGGCAAAGCCATAAACTTTGACATTTTTGGGCTCTCGCCGCATAATCAGACGCACAATGGCGCCCATACTCGCACAACGCCGTTACCTGCGCTCAACTTATAGCGCCACGTTAAAACATGCATTGTTCGCCGCCTGCGCCGAAGAGACAGTTCTTCACAATCGGGCGACGCTACTGATTTGAATTACAGGACACCTTTTTTATGGTAGAGATCGGACAACTCCTGCGCCAAACACGCGAAGCAAAGGAGCTTTCTCTTGTCGATGTCGAAGAGCAAACCCGCATCCGGCAACGCTATCTCAGCGCCCTGGAGTCTGGCGACTGGGATGAGTTGCCCAACTCGGTGACCGCTCGCGGCTTTCTGCGCACCTACGCCACCTTTCTTGGCTTAGATGCTGATGAACTTGTCGCCCAATCGCAAGATTTTGAAACGAACGGAGCGGCAACGCCACCGGCCCCCACGTCGTTATCAGATTACACGCCCATCAACCTGGACCTTTATGAGGAAACGACTCGCCGCTCTCATACGATTCGGCGCATTTTAGGATTCCTTCTCGTGCTCATTCCTGTTGTCATTCTGGGGTTCTTGCTCTTCCGGTATGGGCTTCCCTATATGCAGAGAAGAATGGCAGGCGGAGAAAGCATCACGGCAACGGTGGCGTTGCCGCCTGAGGGCCAAGTTCCGGGCGCGCCTGTTATCGGTCCCACCGATACCGCCACGTCCACACCCACACTAACACGCACTCCCACCCCCATGCCTCAATTGACCGTGGAGAGTGAGCTACCCACCTACACGCCCACGCCTCCCACCACCGATACGCCTACCCCAACAAAAACGCCTACAGCCACGCCCTCTGAATCTATTCGCCTGAACGTAGAAGTGGATAAGACGGCGTGGATTCGAGTTGTGACTGATGGAAAGGTACAAATCGAATCATTGGCTGATCCTGGCTTTCAGCAGGAATTTGTCGCTTACAAGCAACTGGAGTTTCTCACAGGAAATGCGGGTGGTGTAAAATTGACTTTGGGCGATCAGCAGTTGCCTGCTTTGGGGGATGTGGGAGAGGTTGTCATTTTTGTGTGGACTTTGCAGGATGGGCAGGTTGTAGAAATTACGCCCACGCCGACGCCCTCGCCAACTATGACGCCCACTCCCAAAGCTGGACGCACTCCCACAGCGACCCCAGAGACCAGCGGTTAGCCATGAAAAAAGCCTCGGCTTACTACATCCTTACCCTGGGGTGCCCCAAAAATCAGGTGGATAGCGAGGCTATGGCCACGCTGCTACTGCAAAGAGGTTATCGGGCCGTAACGGATCCCGGTCAGGCTGATGTGCTCATTGTCAATACTTGTGGATTTTTGCAATCGGCCCAAGAAGAAAGTATCTCCATATTGCGCGATTTGGGGCGGGGTAAAAAGGCCCGCCAGATATTGATTGCTGCAGGGTGCATGGCAGAGCGAGATGGGGAAAAAATCTTGGAAGCCGCGCCCGAAGTGGATGCACTACTGGGCACATTACGTTGGTCTGAAATCGCCACATTGGTCGAACGGCTACGCGGGGGCGGAAAACGCCGTCGCTTACAGCGTATGGCCTTACTGGGCGATCCCCCCCACCCTCTAGAAGCGCCCACGCCTCGCCCGCCCAGACTATACGCCTCCGCCTATCTCAAAATCAGTGATGGCTGCAACGCATCTTGCGCCTTTTGCACCATTCCCAGCTTCAAAGGAAAACTCAAATCGCACTCTTTCGATAGCGTGATTCGTGAGGCTGGACAGTTGGTGCGGGCAGGCGCTCGGGAGTTGGTATTGGTGGCTCAAGACACCACCGATTATGGTCGCGATCGCGGCGAGCCAGACAGTTTGCCGCGTTTACTTCATGCCATTGCCCGTCGCACCTCGGGCCTGGACTGGCTGCGGCTGATGTACGCGTATCCTGGCCATATCAGCGAGGAGCTAATTCATGTCATGGCCGAAACCCCGCAGATCCTTCATTATCTCGACATTCCCTTGCAGCATGGACATCCCGCCACCCTGCGGCGGATGAAACGCCCTAGCAACATCCACTTGGTGCTGAAAACCATCGAGAAGCTGCGCACAGCCATGCCCGATATCGCTCTGCGCTCTACTTTCATCGTCGGTTATCCCGGCGAGACCGAAGAGGAGTTTCAGGGTTTGCTGGACTTCATTGCAACCATTCGGTTCGACAAGGTGGGCGTGTTTAAGTTTAGTCCTGAACCAGGGACGCCTGCGGCCGCCTTACCCCATCAAGTCCCTCCCGACGTGCAGGAGGAACGCAGGCATCAGGTCATGGTCCTGCAGCAGGGCATCTCTCTGGCCCGCAATCGGGAGCAGATCGGACGCGTTCTTACTGCACTCACCGAAGCTCATGAAGAAGGCATGACCCTGGCCCGAACTTATCGTGATGCGCCCGAAGTGGATGGATATGTCATCATTCCGGGCGAGCACCCCCTGGGCGAGATGGTGCAGGTGAAGATTATGGATGCGATGGAGTATGATATGATCGGCGAGTTGGCAGAATAGCCAGATTGCTTGTGGCGCATTACGTAGGTCGCAACCGCTGCATCCCGAGTAGTCTGAAATACGCAACGTGAAATAAAATTTGCAATCTACTCTGACTCAAACAGGAATCTGATTCATGTCCAAAAAAATTCTCGTCACTGGCGGTGCAGGCTACATTGGCAGTCACACTGTGCGCGAGTTGCAACGCCAGGGTTATGATGTCGTTGTTTTCGATAATCTGGTGCATGGCCACGCTCAGGCCGTAGAAGATGCGCCTCTCATCGTGGGAGATCTCCTAAACCCTGAGGAAATCAACATGGTGTTCCAGCAGCACCCGGACATTGCCGGCGTTGTCCATTTTGCTGCTTATGTGGAAGTGGGCGAAAGTATGAATCATCCGGGCAAATACTTTCGCAATAACATCCAGGGGAGCGTCAATCTGCTGGATGCCATGATCGCATCTGGGGTGAAGCATCTGGTCTTTTCTTCCACCTGTGCGGTGTATGGCACGCCCGAAAACGTGCCTGTCACTGAAGCGGAAAGCTACAAGCCCGAGAGCGTGTATGGCGCTTCCAAACGCATGGCCGAGCAGGTCATGGACTGGTACGATAAGACCAGAGGACTCAGGTTTACGCCTTTGCGCTATTTCAACGCCTCGGGCGCCAGTTTCGATGGTCGTATTGGAGACGCTTACAAGCCTGCCAGCCGTCTTATTCCTCGCCTGATGGAGTACATCCTGGGCCAACGCACCGATTTCAAGGTCTTCGGCGATGATTATCCCACACCCGATGGCACTGCCATTCGCGACTACATCCATGTGGATGACCTGGCCACTGCGCATGTTGCGGCTTTGCAATATCTGTGGGAAAGAGGCGAGAGTATGGCTTTCAACCTGGGCACGGGCCTGGGCTCCAGTGTGATGGAGATTATCAACATGGTGAAAGAAGTGAGCGGACGGGATTTTTCGGTGGAGATTGGCCCGCGACGGCCGGGTGACCCGGTGCGCATCTGGGCGGATAATACTCGCGCCCGCAAGGTGCTGGGCTGGGAACCCAAATATGGTTTGCGTGAGATCATCGAAACCGATTGGCAGTGGCATCGCACACATCCTCGCGGTTTTGAAAGCTAAGAGTTTCAACATACAAAACGAATTCTTTGCCTCGAACTTTTTTCATACTGCACGTTGCATGTCGAGTTATGATCTACCACGACCTTTCTTTGCCTTATTACACCTTCTCATCGTTGGATGTTTTTCCCGATCTGTTTCACGCGGTGTTCACTCGCTACGGAGGCGTCAGTCCTGCGCCATGGCATAGTTTGAATTTAGGCTGGACCGTGGGAGATGACAAGGATCGGGTGGAGGAAAACTACCGACGGGTGGCGGCCATGATGGGAGTCTCCCGTCAGAAGCTGACCACCACCTGGCAGGTGCATGGCAACACCATCCTGGAGGCTGATGCGGAGCATTCGGGGGGCAGTTTAGGCAAGGCCGATGGATTGATCACCCGCACGCCAAGTATTCCTTTGCTGCAGAGGTACGCAGACTGCACTCCCATCCTGATCTATGATCCCGCCCATCATGCGGTGGGGATTGCCCATGCGGGGTGGCAGGGTGTGGTCAGGCGCACAGCCGAGGCTTTGGTGCAGGCCATGATGGCGGCTTACGATAGCCGTCCGACAGAGCTAGTGGGCGCGGTGGGGCCGGCCATTGGTCCTTGTTGTTACGAAGTGGGCCCCGAGGTTGTGGCGGCCATTCGTGCATCGCAACATGATCCTGAGTTGCTACTGCGCCCAAGTTCGCATCCAGGCCATGCTTATCTGGATCTATGGGCGGCCAATGCCCGTCAGCTGCGGGATGCGGGCCTACAGGAGGTGGAGGTGGCGGGCATCTGCACGGCCTGCAACACCGATATGTTCTTTTCGCATCGAGGTGATCGTGGCCGCTCGGGCCGGTTTGCCGCGACCGTTATGCTCAAGTAGGGTATGGTGACTTCTTCTTTCCGCGTTTCTCTCACCCTGGCGGTTATTCTGGCTTTGACGGGCGTTGTATTGTGGTTCATGCTGACGTTACCCCGTCGAGATGATGTCTGGCAACGATTACAGGCAGGCTCACCGTTACGCGTAGCTGTTGATCCCAGCTTTCCTCCATTCGATGCTATCGATGCCCATGGCGAGTTTGTTGGGTTCGATATCGATTTGGCGCGAGAAATCGGACATCGTTTGGGCGCTCCGGTCGAGTTCATTGCGATTTCTTTCGATGGCTTGGTGGATGCGGTGCTGGCCGGAAAGGCTGATGTTGTCATTTCAGCGTTTCCCCTGGATCAGCGTCTAACCGAGGATGTTCGGTACAGTCAGCCATATTTCGAGGCAGGTTTGGTGTGGGTGACGCGTATAGATTCTGACATCCTCGAGCCACAACAATTGGCGACCACTACTGTGATCGTAGAATGGGGTAGTCAGGGCGACGCCTGGGCCCGGGCGCAAGGTTTCTCGCACCTCGCACGGGCAGAAACGCCAGACGCCGCATTGATCGCGGTGCTAAACGGAGATGCTGATGTTGCCATTGTGGATGCAGTGACTGTGGCATTATTTCCCGGGCCAGGCCTGCGCGTTCACTCCCCGCCACTCACTTCTGATCCCTATGTCATTGTGATTTCTCCAACTGCTCCCAGGCTGGCCGCGGCGGTAGATGAGGCTTTGACGGATGTTATTGCTGATGGCGCTTGGGGGCGTTTGGCCGGAAAATATTTTCCCAACCCACCTCAGCCGCCGTCACACAGTATGCGCCCGTAATTATTTAAGTAGATGCGCATTTGAAACTTGAAGAAAGCGCCTGCGCATTCAGACGAACATGGACGAAGATTGACGAATATAGACGATGGTTCGCTTCGTCCACCTTCGTCTTTTCGTCTATCTTCGTCTGATGAGTTGTAATCGCCTCCTGGTACTCAGTCAAATGTAGTTTGATGAAAATTCTCTTGTGGCCGTGGCCTTTACCTCGGACTCTCCAGGCGCTTTGCGCCAGCGGTCGACCTCCGTCGACCGTCTCTGGTTGGTGAAGGGACGGCGTAGGCCGGCCGTTGGCCAGAGGCCAATAGAGACCGACTTCAGTCGGCCTGCCGGGCCGGCCGTCGCCTTCTTCTCTCAAAGCAGACTTGACTTAGTACTAGTTGCCTGACACAAATTCAGTAGATCACGATTGCGAGAGTATGTGTCCAGCCGGATTCGCAATCCGGCGGGTTTGACGCTCGAATCACCGCCGGATCACGGATCCGGCTCTGCGCATCATGGC
>CAZYSY010000199.1:0-2797 GCA_964650295.1 uncultured Caldilineales bacterium
TGGGCCTGGTGGAGGACACCATCCCCGACTTCCTGGCATCAGAGCACGCCCCCATCGGCTTCATCTCCTTCGACCTCGATTATTACAGCGCCACCGTGGCGGCCATGCCCCTGCTGGAGGCCCGACCCGATCGCATCCTGCCCCGGGTGCAATGCTATTTCGATGACATCCTGGGCTTCACCTTCGCCGACTTCAACGGCGAGCGGCTGGCCATACGCGAATTCAACGACGCCCACGAAAGCCGCAAGATCAGCCCCATCTACGGCGCTCGATTTTATGTGCCACCCCGTCTCAGCAGCGCCAACTGGACCGAAAAGCTGTTCATGGCCCATATTCTGGATCATCCCCGCTACAACGATTACGACGGGCTTGTGCGCCAGCCGCAAATGGACATCGACCGTCAAACCCGGCGATAACACCACATCAATCATTCCTTTCGATCACACCCTGGGCCATCAATGATGCAATTCCGGCCTATTGTAGCACCATGAAATAATGGGAAAGAGAACGAAGACTAGAAAGATTTCAGATGACATCGTCAAATACATGCTGCTTTTCATCGCGTCCGTGGCCCTTTATGCTCGAACACTCACAATCTGGGCTTGCTGCGATGATTTCGGTCGTTTTTTCCCAGCGATGTCTTGGAATATCTTTGGTCCGGACCCAACACTGACTTTCGTTTTTCGCCCAGTTGAGCGCTTCATCAACGCCGTGGATATCAGCCTCTTGGGGATCGATAATCTTTTTATCTCTCATTTGGCAGGATTGGCAGGATTTATTGCCGCTGCCTTCTGCGTCTATGCTCTGGCCTCACGCCTGATCACCAATACTAAAAACGGAGCATTTTTCGCTGCGCTATGGTTTGTGGTATCGTCAGCTAATGTTATGAGCATCGTCCAACTGGACGCACTGAGTCAGCAATTTGCAACCTTGTTTAGCCTACTGGCGTTGATCCTACTGCTAAAATTCTGGGAAGTCGATGAATGGAAAACAGGCACTAAAATTGGTTATTACGTATCCTTTCTCTTCGTCACATTACTTACATTAGCATCCAAAGAAACGTCCGTAGGGCAAATCAGCGTTCTTCCCATTGCAGCGATGTTGATAAACCAGCGCGAAGTTTTGAACGTAAGGTGGCGCAATAAGAGGGAGATTAATAAACTAATCACCAGTTATTTGGGCATAACGGCAGTCTCCATTATCTATCTTGCCATCAGAACCGCCAACGCTGTCACCTTTTCCCAGCCAGGCACCCAGTATAAAATGAGTCTGACGCCGGGAATTATGATAAAAAATCTGATTCTGTTACAAGCGAACGCCTTTTATACCGGCAGTTCTCTGGATGTATTTCCCCATCCCCATATTTCCAGAATTCTTTTCTCAGCCGGACTATTGTTGGGAGTTTTACTCATCAGCGGCTTTGGCGTTTATCGGCTTTTGACAAAAGAAGGCGCACAGGGTTTCAAAACTAATCCATTCTGGCGGCATTCCATCGCACTGATTATTCTGATCCTTGCAGGATCATTCCCTGCTATTTTGATTCAGAGAGTTGGCGAACTGTACACCTATGCAATCACCCCTTTCGCCATCCTTTTGTTTGGAATGCTGCTCGATAATGGCGTGCACCAGCTCACTGAACAAGGATATCACTATCGAAAAATTATTATTCAGGGATTTCTGGTTATACTTCTCGTCTGGCTGACTTTTGGCACATGGGAAAAGACATCCCATGTCATCACGACCTATGACAAATCAAACAACTTTTTCAGGCAGGCTGCCGCCTGGATGGAAAAACGGCAGGAGCCGATTTTCCTTTGTATCAGCAAGACACAAAAGAAACCGCACCAAGGTTACAGCTCTATCATCGTTCCCGATGAAGAAATAGCGAGCTACACACTCTGGTTCGCCAGAGGCTTGTACAAAGAACGCATCAAGCTTTCAGGCGTCGACGACAGCGATAACTGCCAATGTTTTGTGGCAGTGCAATCAGACAGACTGATGTTCAGTTGTCCTGATTGAGCTAATGACAATGATCCTCAAACCATCACCCAGACCGACATCAATCTTATGACCACCCCCGCCCGAACCCGATTCGCACCCAGCCCCACCGGCTATCTACACATTGGCGGCGCGCGCACCGCCATCTTCGCCTGGCTTTACGCCCGTCACACCGGCGGCCAATTCATCCTCCGCATCGAGGACACCGATCGCAAACGCTTTGTGCCCGACGCCCTGGAAAAAATCACCGAGGGCCTGCGTTGGTTGCAACTGGACTGGGATGAAGGTCCCGATGTGGGCGGACCCCACGGCCCCTACATCCAGTCCGGACGCCTGCCCATGTATCAGGAGGCCGCGGACTGGCTGGTAGAACATGGCCACGCCTATCGCTGCTACTGCACGCCCGAAGAGCTGACCGAGATGCGGGAAAAGCAGCAGGCCAACAAGGAGAAGATCGGCTACGACCGTCGCTGCCGCTGGCTCACGCCCGAGGAGCGGGCCGCCAAAGAGGCCGAGGGCCGATCCTGGGTGGTGCGGCTGGCTGTGCCCGAGTCGGGCAACGTCACCATAGATGACCTGATCCGCGGGCCTGTCACCTTCAACAACGCCGACTTGCAGGACGCGGTGCTGCTCAAGGCCGACGGCTATCCCACCTATCATCTGGCCGTGGTGGTGGATGATCACGCCATGGACATCACCCACGTCATCCGCGGTGAGGAGTGGATCTCCTCTGCGCCGCTACACGTGCATCTTTACCACGCGTTTGGCTGGGACATGCCGGTCTTCGCCCACACGCCCA
>CAZYSY010000200.1:0-2508 GCA_964650295.1 uncultured Caldilineales bacterium
TGTGTCCAGCCGGATTCGCAATCCGGCGGGTTTGACGCTCGAATCACCGCCGGATCACGGATCCGGTTCTGCGCATCATAGCAAATCGTGATCTACTGAATTTATGTCAGGTAACCAGATTCTTCTTCTGCCTTTCTGCGCGCCATTAAGTTTGTCGCGACCATTGTCGCTTTCCTTCTTTCGGCTCAACTGGATTTTACAGTATCTACCATACCGCCGGGAGGTAGTCCCGCACATTCCAGGAGATCCATTTCTTCTTTGCGGCTTGATATCCTTGCGCGGGTGGTCGTTCTGGTTTCGGTTTGTCCGGGTTAAGATCGCTTAAAGAGCCCCAAAAGAAAGGTGAGGAGAGCTGGCAGGCAGCCGGAAGGAGGCTCTTCGGGAGGAGGGGGAATGGGAAGAGGAGGGGGTTCGGGCGTTGGCTCTGGTTCGGGCTCAGGTTCAGGTGAGGGAGGTTCGGGATCAGGCTCGGGAATCTCACCAGAGCTGGCCATTTTCCAGGCGGCAAAGGCGTCCACCCGGCCCGACCCCTGGGTATTGAGACTCAATCCCAGGTCCACTGCTGTAGATTTGAATATCTCTTTGACCTGACGCGGTGTCAATGATGGGTTGGCCGCCAGCAGCAAGGCGGCCACGCCTGCAGCGTGCGGCGTCGCCATGCTGGTTCCAGAGAGCGACGTGTAGTATTCGTCCACCTGTCCACTGCCCAATGTGGTGCCAGCAGCTCGAACGGAGATGATATTCACGCCGGGTAGGACCACATCCGGCTTCACTCTGCCATCGGATGTAGGACCGCGAGAGGAGAAGCTTGCCACCTCATCGTCATCCGTGCTGGCTCCAATGGTGATGACCTCACGAGCGCATCCTGGCGCGCCCACAGTGCGCGACATCGGGCCACTGTTGCCGGCTGCCACAACCACAACCACCCCTTTACCCACCGCAGCATCACAAGCCTCAGAAAGAGCGTCAGTGCCATCACAATTGCCATCACTACCCAAACTCAAATTAACCACCTGGGCCTTCTGCGAAACAGCCCAATCTAGGCCCGCCATCACATTGCTCATACGTCCGCTGCCGCGATCATCCAGCACCTTGGCGATATACAAATCAGCTTTAGGAGCAACACCCCGATATTTGCCATGGCTGGCCGCCCCCGAACCAGCAATAATGCCTGCCACGTGCGAACCGTGACCGTTGCCATCCTGCGCCGTTCCCTTGCCCGAATAATCTGTGCTTGCACGAATATGATCTTTGAGATCCGGATGATTCAAATCACATCCTGTATCAAGAATCGCCACGCGAACGCCTGCGCCTTCATCCCCCTTTGCCCACACTTTATTCGCCCCAATATGCGGTGTCGAGACATCCAACAAAGCATGAACCGGCATATCATACCAAATCCGTTCCACTGCTGGACTTTCGGCCAAGCGTTCAATCATTTCAGGCGTGGCCTCAGTCGCGATACAGGGAACGAGCTCGAACGTGCGCCGGGGTTGGATGTTGGCGGCGGTCATGGCTGCCAATGGCTGTTCCCGCAAGGCCCGATACCGCACGATAACAGGAATCGGTTCAGGGCCAGTTTCTTTTGCAGTGGCTTTGGCAAGCGAAAGAACTTCTCGCAACGATGAATGGATTTTTGCACTTGACATGGGGGAAAGACCTCTCAAAGCATTTGAACAGGCTTGTCTGGCTCAATGCGTTGCACCCAGGGATGCTTAGCCAGCTCTAATAATGTCTTTGCCGTCACTTCGACAGCAAAAGCGGGCAACAACTGCAATCGCCGCATCACACGACATCCAGCCTCGGTAATGGCCACTTCGACCTCTGAAGATAGCGTGTCAACGCGGACAATGGCGGATACGACATCGTCTGGATGTTCTTGTAGCCAGCTCCAGTAGTTAGGGGGAAATTTTTTTGCAATCGAGTTTGGCATACAGACGCAATTTCGTCGTGATTACTTACGCTTCCGGTCTCAACTAATGAACACATAAGAAGATGAGGCCGCCTGGCACTTCACCTCTCGTGTCATCTCGCTTTGTCGTCTTGGCAATCGGTTTGTGGAACAGCAGCGCATAGACTTTGTCGGTTGCAACCAACCAATGACCTGATGCACCTGCTGTTCGACTTTTTTGTTTTGAGAAGCGGGCGTTGATGCCTGGAACTACCATCTCACAAACAGACAAAGGGGCGACAGGACGAAAATGGATAAAGAAGGATGCTGATTTCGTCCACCTTGGTCTATGTTCATCCATGTTCGTCGGCTTGCTTAGCAGAGATTGATTGCTCCGACTGTTGATGCGCCATAAAAAATTGCATATTGGGCTAGTACTAAGTCAAGTCTGCTTTGAGGGAAGAAGGCGATGGCCGGCCCGACAGGCCGACTGAAGTCGGTCTCTATTGGCCTCTGGCCAACGGACGGCCTACGCCGTCCCTTCACCAACCAGAGACGGTCGACGGAGGTCGACCGCTGGCGCAAAGCGCCTGGAGAGTCCGAGTTTACTCGATGGT
>CAZYSY010000201.1:0-21633 GCA_964650295.1 uncultured Caldilineales bacterium
ATTCCAAATTCCAGTAGAGCACGATTGCGAGAGTATGTGTCCAGCCGGATTCGCAATCCGGCGGGTTTGACGCTCGAATCACCGTCGGATCACGGATCCGGCTCTGCGCATGATGGCAAATCGTGATCTACTGAATTTAGAAAAGAGAAATTCCCCTCTCTGCGCCCCCTCGGGCGTTGGTGGCGCTGGTTGGCGGCTGAATATTATCCATCTTTGTCTTGGTCGATCTATTTTCGCGGCATCGTCTCAGACGAAATTCTTGTCGCGCCCCGGCGATCTCCAACCCGTCATGCGAATATCGTACATGCGAAAAGTCGGACGTTTTCGTTCTAATAAATTGCTAATGTTGTTCTGATATGAAGCTAATGTGAGTAGGGGATAGTGAAAGTGTCAAACGTCCCCAAAACATCATCTCGCAAATTCTCGAACAGGAGGTGGAACGATGACTCTGGTTCGTCGCTGGGATCCCTTCCGCGAAATGGCCGAACTGCGCGCGACCATGGATCGCCTTTTGAACGAGACCCGTAATCTTCCCGTGGCTTCTGATGACACCATCTGGATGTTACCATTGGACGTCAGCGAGACCGAAGATGCTTTCATCGTCAAAGCTTCTATCCCTGGCGTGAATCCCGATGATATTGACATCAGCCTCACCGACAATGTGTTGACCATCAAGGCTGAAGTCAAGGCTGACGAGGAGATCGAGAATGCCAAGTATCATCTACGGGAGCGCCGCTATGGCGTCTTTAGCCGCTCCATCACCCTGCCCACAGCTGTAGATGCGGATAAAGTCGAGGCGGTTTATGAGCAAGGCGTGCTGACATTGCATATCCCTAAAGCGGAAGAGGTCAAACCCCGAAAGATCGCAGTCCATTCACACAAAATGATCGAAGGTGAGGCGACTGCGAGCAAGTAACTTCGGCGACATCGAGTGGGAAGGGCGGAGCGTTTGCCTGGCAAACCCCGCCCTTTCTTTTTGGTTCCAAAACGTGTACGATTAGCTCCGACGTCCATGATGCGCATGTTTCATTTCCGTTTCCAGCATTGTTTTGCCGCCCTGTTGGCCGACTTGCTCAGCCTGTTTCGGCTGGGTGTGGCGTTGGTCATTATTTGGCTGGGCTGGCGACATGGCTCGCATGTCTTGCCCCAGGTTATTCTTTTGGTCACCCTGGGCTGGATGAGCGATGGGTTGGATGGCAGCCTGGCTCGTCGTAGCGCGTGTTCCACCAGGATGGGCCGTTTCGATTATCCTCTGGATGTGGCGCTGACCTGGGCAGAATTCGCCTACGCCACACTGGCAGGCTTTATTTCTCCGGTTTTCTTTGTGTTGTATTCGAGCATGTCCATTGGCGTGTCATTTTGGCTGTGGCGAAAGGCCGTACTGGTGCTTTTTATGCGTGGTATCGACGCCATGATGCTATTCCTGGCGCTGCGCTATGCGCCGTATTATTTGCTTCCTCTGATACTGTGGCTGTTCGTGCTGGCCATCATTTACCGCGAACGTATGCGTTCTGGCATCCCTCGATGGATTCGCGAGCTTTCCTTGTTGGTTTCGCATCGTAAGGAGGCGTGAATTCGGCGTGATCCGAATTCGCGCTCACCTTCGCTTTTGCCTGCCCATCCATTAGCTCATACCCGCCTTTTGACATAGAAATCAATGGAGATGCTATTGTTGCGGCGCCGACCATCTTGAATTCACGTCAATCTGAATCCATAGAAAGGAGGGATAAGTGATACGAATTTGATCGACGCCATCGACAGTAAAAAGCTCCTATCAATGCTCTGAGACGATGGGTCAGGAATGACGAACGATTCATGCCATCAAACAGCGATTTTCTTCGTCCGTCGTCTATCGCCAAATGGTTCGAGAGCGCACCATGGCAACGAGCCGGAATGCAACCATCATTTAAAAATAACCACTACCAGGAGGTGACAATGCCCTTCGATGCTCCCATTCATACCAATCAATTCAGCGTTGACCGGGTGCTCAATGCAGGACTTCCCGTAATTCTGGTCTTTTGGCGCGAAAATTGCCCGCCATGTCAACAGCTTGATCCCACACTAGAGCAACTGGCCCGCGATTATGCTGGGCGGCTACTGGTGGCTAAAGTGGATGTTGGGGACGAAAAAGCGTTGCTCAAACGTTTCCGCGTGACCGCGTTGCCCGGAATTGTATTTGTGAAAGATGGGCGTTCGCAGGCGGCGGCTTCAGGCGCTGCATCTGCAGAAGGTTTGCGGCGCTGGGCTGAGTATTTGATTCACGGAGGTGCGCAGCCGCCACTGCCCTCTGGCCCGAGCATTTCTCTGCAATCCACCGCTTCAGCCTCGCCCTCACGCCATAACGGCGCCACTTCTCCTCCTGAAGGACGTCCCGTGCATCTCACCGATGCAACGTTTGATTCGTGGGTTTTGCAGGCGCAGACGCCGGTTTTGGTGGACTTCTGGGCGCAGTGGTGTGGTCCTTGCCACAGGATTGCACCAGCCGTCGAGGAGCTGGCCCGGGAGTTTTCTGGGAGATTGCTGGTGGGAAAGCTAAATGTGGATGAGAATCCTCGCGTCGCTTCCCGTTATGGCATTATGAGCATCCCCACCCTATTGGTGTTCAAGCATGGACAGGTGGTGGATCAAATCGTGGGCGCGTTACCGGCCCCAGCGTTGCGCCAGCGAGTGTTGCAACATCTGCGCTGATGCACGAATTGAAACGCTGGCCCCCCGCAGATGGCTTCGAGACGAAGCGGAGCATCTGCGGGGCTTGTTGCATTCTGGCGCACTTGCTGTGCGATTGTCGCCGACATCGGCGCAGTCGCACAGGTTTCTTGTTTTGTACATGGATGGGCCAGAGCAACCACATTCCTTCAGCCCTGATTTCAGTTGGTGGAACGTCTCCGTGGGACTTTAATCTGGCTGGTGAACGCATGAGACTTCAGCGAGTTGGTTTTTTGTGGGGAGCAATGTTCGCTTGCATGCGTCAGCTTGTTTCGAGCAATTTTGTCAGCAGTAGGGCCGCCTGGCGAGAGGCGATTCCCCGATGGCTGATCGCATTTTTTTCCTGGGGAGAAAGTTGCGCAAAGGTCTTGCCAAGTTCTGGAACGAAAAAAATGGGATCGTACCCGAAACCTCCGGAGCCAAGAGGACGTTCGAGGATCACGCCCCGACAGACTCCTTCGGCCGTCCATGTTGATCCGGTGGGCGCGGCAATGGCAACCACACAATGAAAGGCGGCCCCGCGTTGCTCGGGCGGAGTGGATGCCAGGCGTTTTAACAAGATGTCGATACGAGTGGCGTCAGTGGCATGGAGGCCCGCGTGCCGGGCCGAATGCACGCCAGGCCAGCCATCCAAGGCATCGACAGCCAAACCGCTGTCGTCGGCCCAGGTGAGTAAGCCCGAGAGTTGGGCGTAGGTGCGGGCTTTGAGGATCGCGTTTTCGGCAAAAGTCGCGCCCGTCTCCTCCACCTCTGCGTCGATACCGACATCGGTCAGGGAGAGAATTTCGATAGGAAGGTGGGCCAAAAGATCGCGGTATTCGCGCATCTTGCCCTGGTTTTTTGTGGCAATGAGAAGTTGTTGGCGCATGTTAAAAAGCGAGTAATTTGGGGAGAAACAAGAGAAGTGCCACAGCGATTGCCGTCAGCGCCGATAACAGTACCGCGCCTGCGGCGACATCTTTGGCGATCTTGGCTTGGGGATGATATTCAGGGCTGATTAAGTCTGTTAGTGCCTCGATGGCTGTATTCATTGCTTCTGATGTGATCACCAGGCCGATCGTCAGCAGCAACAAAATCCACTCCGATGCAGAAAAGCGTAACAGCCACGCCAACGCAATGGCGATTATGGCCAACGCAAGGTGAATGCGGGCGTTTGGCTCATGCGCAAAGAGGGTGCGGATTCCCCGCCAGGCGTGTGCAAGGGAGATTCGGAATCGACGCCATTCATCTTTCAGCATCATGGTATCACGCCCTCAGTCGTTTGGCGCGGGAAGTCCTAGGCCGCTCATGATGGCATCTTGCCGACGCCACATTTCGGCCTGCTCATCAGGAGTGGCGTGATCATACCCCAACAAATGTAAAACGCCGTGAATACAAAGCAGGGCCAGCTCGGCAGAAAGAGGACGACCCAATTGTTGCGCCTGGCGTTGTGTGTAGGGCAGGGCGATGACGATATCGCCAAGATAATCTGTCGATTCTTCTGGTGGCAGTACGAAGTCTTGATTGTCGTCGATGGTGGGAAAGCTGAGCACATCGGTCGGGCCAGAGCGATCAAGGAAATCCTGGTTCAGTTTGGCAACAGTTTCATCGTCGGTGATGAGCACTGTCACATCTCCCGTAACCTGTTCTGCAGCCAGAACGCATTCGATCGCCTGTTGTAGCAAATTCACATCAACCAATGATGGATCATCTGCTTGCACTTGTATTTCTATGGTCATGATCGTGTCTTTATGCAGGCCAAGCGTTTGTAAGGTGGCTGGCTCGCCCGCGTCCTCCGTTTGCAGACTGAGCTCCTCATGGCGTCGACTGAAGCGCCTTCCGGGATTGTTCTTTTCGAGCTTCCTCGCCAGGGTATTTGATGCGAGGGTGGTGGATGCCTTGTAAGACGCGTGCAAAAGCCTCTGCGATCATCGATAAATCTTGCAATGTCAACGGACTTTGGTCTAGTTGGCCAGACATCAACCTGCGATTGGTGACGCTGCGAATAATCTCCAGCATTTCATCCTGCGTTTGTGGGCGCATGGCCCGAACCATTGCTTCGCTGCTATCCGCCAGCATTAAAATGGCCGTTTCTTTGGTGTGGGGTTTGGGGCCAGGATATCGAAATGCCGATTCATCCACCTGACTGGGGTCATCTTCCAACTGCACCGCTTTGTGATAAAAATACTCGACGCGGGTGGTGCCATGGTGTTCTTTGATGAAATCGATAATGGCTGGGGGGAGATGATGTTTTCGGGCTAGATCCACGCCATCGGTCACATGGCTGATAATAATCCGGGCGCTGGTGTAGGGGTCTATCCGATCATGTGGGTTTTCGCCATCAGTGTTGTTTTCGATGAAAAAGTACGGGCGAATGATTTTACCGATGTCGTGATAATAACTTCCTACTCGCGTCAGCAATGAATCCGCGCCAATCGCCACGGCCGCCTCTTCGGCCATGTTACTCACGATTAATGTGTGATGATAGGTGCCTGGGGCTTTCAGCAAAAGTTGGCGTAATAGGGGATGGTTGGGCCGGGAAATCTCCAGCAATTGTAAACTGGTGGTCACGCCAAAAACTTGTCCCAGCAGATAATAGATTACGAGGGTGAAGCTGCTGGCGAAAATGCCATTGACTGCCCCCGAGAACGACATCTCCATGATGCCTTGTTCATCGCTGATGGGCGTTAAAAGATAGAAAGCGAACAACAAGAGCAAGTTGACGAGGATCACCCATACACCGGCTCTGACAAAGCTATTGAGTCGCTCTGCTTTGCCCAGACTTAGCGCGCCGACAACTCCTCCCAGGAAGAGGTAAACGATGATGTCGAGACTGCCGCCGATGAATTGTCCGATTAGCAAAGTCAGAAGCGCCGAAGCAAGAACGGCAATGGGAATGTCGATGAGTGACCCAATTAGCATGGCCATGCTGGCCACCGGAAAAAGATAGGGAAGCAAGGTGTGCATGGGCAACATGATTTTTGCCGCCACCACAAACCCACTAAAAATGGCTGCCAGCAAAAACACAGGTAATGTTTCCATCCAAAAGTCGCGTCGCCTGACCGTGATGAACACCACAAAGACGCCGTCGATCACCAGGGCGATCAGCATCGCCGAGAGATAATCGCGCCAGGTCCGCTCCTTTTTCAAAAGTCCGACCGCTCCCAGGGCTTCCACATCAAGTGCGGTGACAATATCCCCTTCTTCTAAAATCGTTTCTCCAACTGTAATTGTGCGATAAACTGGCGGCACAGCTTGAGCCGCTGCCTCTTGGGCTTTTTGAGTCTCGGCCTCATTGTAAAAGGTGTTGGCGATGATCAATCCATTCACCAAGGACTGCACTGCATCCGCTTGCCGGTCGTTGAGTTCCAGTGAAATCAATGCAGGCACGGTGCGACGCGCTTGAGATTCTTCTCCTTCGCGAATTTCGCGCCGCATCACAATGCTCAGGATGCGAAAGGCCTCATTGGTTACTTCTTTCCAATCGTCATCGCTCAATTCGAGGATGTTTTTTGCCTCATCTTCAGTCATGGCCAGGTCCGGAATGGCCTGAAGCCAGGCTATTTTTTGGTCGGGTGTCGCATAGGGATCATTTCGCACCAGGTCGATGTAGGCGACGACTTCATGGGCTCTGGCCAATTGGCGTCTGGCGACGCGTGATTCGGGTACGTTGTAGATGGGCTGTACATTATGGCGAGCCTGCTCGCGGGCTTCTTGTGTGAGCACCTCGCTTTTATAGCGGGTGGTCTTGGGGGAGAGGATGGTTTTCGGGCTTGGACTTCCCTCTTCGACGCTAACAATGCTGGTTCCTGGCAGATCCACGACCAAAGCGGCCATGATGATGGCGCCGATGAACAGGGCAAAGAGCGCCAGGCGCAACCGGGCGCGCCAACGTACAGGATCGTGACTCCAGCGGTGAAGAAACGTGGAACGAGGGCTGGGGATATCGAGCCCTGGCGGCAGTGGCGAGGTCATTGTTGTTACTGATTGGTGGATAGCAGTTCTCGCACCACCTGATTCACAAGGCGGCCATCAGCCTTGCCGCGAAGTTGTGGCATCAACTTTCCCATCACCTTTCCCATGTCGCGTGGGCCAGAAGCGCCCATGTCTGCAATAACGGATTGAGCGGCTTGGCGGATTTCCTCTTCGTTCATCATTTGCGGCAAATAACGTTCGATCACCGCTAATTCGGCAGATTCCTCCTCGACCAGATCAGCGCGTCCGGCCTGCTGATAAGCGGCAATGCTATCTTTGCGTTGTTTGGCTTGTTTTTGCAACACCGCGATAATCTCTTCATCGCTCAATGGTTGATTGTCTCTATCTTTTTGGGCGCGGGTAATGGCGGCCTTGAGGCTACGGAGTGTGCGTTTGCTGACGTCGTCACCTGCTTTCATAGCTCGCTTAAGGTCATGATTCAGGATTTCTAGTAGATTCATTAAGCAGTCCTCGTCATTTCAAGATGTAGTATGTTGCTCGTTTTTGCCCGATTTTCAGAATCAAGCCTCTATCTACCAAATCGGCTAAGTCACGACGCAAGGTTTCAGGGCTCGTATCTGGGCAAAGCGTCTGGTAGTCACGGTTGGTGATTCGACGATTCTTTTGCAGGAAGTCCATGGCTTTTTCCTGACGTGGATTTAGCTGCAAGTGCGCATAGAGATGTGCGGGTGGCCCAACGCCCACCAATGAAGGGGCGTGACTGTAGATTGTCACTTTGAAACCGGCGCTCGTTTCTGAAAAGTCGGGAGGTGGCAATCCTTCCTGTTCACATACAGCGATCATGCGGTCGATGCCATATCCGAGCCGCTCGATGAATCCCATTTCAGAGAGCACCTGCACCACTGCTTCGTTGCGGCTGTAGCGCTCGTCGATGATGTTGTCCAGCGTGACATGGCCAGGTAAGCGTCCTGGAGAGTAGACTTCCATCCGATCGCTGAACATCAGAACGCGGATGTTGTCTCCTCGGATGCTGTAATCGCGATGCGCCACTGCGTTGACGATGGCTTCGCGCACAACTGAGATTGGATACTCGGGCAGTTCTTCTCGCTCCAGTCCGTTGATGCGCATTCCGCGACGCATGTTGGAGTTGACGAACGCTTCGGCTTTGCGGATTTGGTCGGCTAACACGCCGCGAATATCCTCGCGGATAAAGTCATCGCTCATGGTAGAGCCCGCGTAACGCACTGCTGTGATCTCGGCAGAGCGTAGCCATCGTTGCGGATTTCGTGCAAAGAGCAGCAATCCGGCAATGGTGGGACGCAGACCTTTGTCGGTTTCAGCCAGACAGCCCCGACTGAGTAACAAGTCGTGAAGATCGTCGATGCCCGCGGCGCCCAAGGCGTCTCGATATGCCTGGATGCGTTCCTGATCCAAATCATCAAGAGTGGCGCCGCGTGGCGTCTGAGATTCAAAGCTGGATTCGCTACGGTTGAGCAGTAAGACTCTCAACTCATGGGGCGTCAGCGGGCGCGTGTCCCGTCCTGACCGCACCAGATATTGTCCACGAATGCTGTAGACATGGGGAAGCCCCGCGGGCACTTGGGTGATGCACAGGCTCTTGTCTCCGATTTCGAGCAGCTGGGGCAGGGGAAGCACAAGAGGCGGGGTAACCAGTAGCGCAGCTGAGGCCATGAGCTCGCGCGTGATTTCAGGATCGCTGACGCCTACGATTTTTCGAGTGCTGGTTGCACCACTGATCACCATGCCGCCATGGGCGTTGGCCAGCGCGCACATGGCCTCAGCCATTTTTCGAGCCGAAGCCTTGGCGCCCAGCAAGATGGTTTTTGCGCCAGGGCCATCTTTGACCCGCTCTTGAATCATCTCTGACGTTAGGGTTTGGGTTCGTTTGCGGGACATAACAAAGCTTTGTGAGAAGGATGACGGTTGATAACATAATGATACTACTGTTCATAAGCGCTGACAATGCGCCAATGCACAGAGGATTTGAGGTCTTCTGGAGGGATCATCTCGACGCGCCAAAGCATATGGTGGAAGACGTCGTCGATAGTGAATTCTGTGATAACATCGACCATGGTGGCGTCGATGGTAATGGTGGGTTGGTTGATTTTGCGCACGGAAACGTTATTGTAGGACGGCAAGGCGGCGCCAGCGCTCAGACGTTGTTTGCGGTGATCGGGGTTTTCATCCAACAAATAGGCCAATACTTGCGCTTCAGGAAAGGCGGGTTCAGTGGGGACGCCTCCTCTGCAGAATGTCAGATCACTATTGATGTAGTCGGCAACGAATTGTAATGTGTTTTGATCCTGGGCGCCTTCCAAACGCCACATGACCCTCCGACAAATATTCGAGCGATCGACTTGAGGTTCCCAGGCGTAGATCGTCTCAGCATGTTCTGTCTGATTGTTGCCGCGGGCCCAGTCAAACCAATCGTTTGGAGCATTCTTGCTGAGGCTGAACCATCCGGGCGTATAGGCCAATGCGCCGCCATATCCTTCTTGTGGCCCGATCCACCAGAATACAGAAAATCGATTAGGGCGATTGTTATCGAAGCCGCTCACCAGCAGGCGGTTCCCCACCATCACGCCTGATTCTTCCGGGCGGTTGTCAGCGTGATGATTGGTGGCAACGGTGACGGTTTTGTAACGAACCGAGGCGTCTCCTAAATATCCGGCGCTTTTGTTCGCTGTATAATCGGGCATTAACCGGTATGGGATGAGATAGGCTGGGGATTGCTGCGAGGCTGCCATACTGGTGACGCCTTTGGGACGGTTTTGGGCGTCGTAGATCAATCCTCCGATCTGATTGGTGTCTCCCGTATCGCGATAAAGAAACAGCCATTCGACGGCGCTATCACCATCGATGCTGATTTTCAGCAACCCTTCTTTTTCGATGGCATGCCACTCTTCTGGTTTGATCTCTTGAAGATCGATATTGAGTGGCGTCGTTTCTTTGACGCGAGGACCCATTTGGCCATCTCTAATTATAAAGAAGTAATAGAGAATGGCGCCGACGAGGATGATGCCGATGATTCCCAGAATTGTGCGTAGCATGGGGCGCGCTCCGAGGTGCTAATCGCCGGTTGAATTTGCCGTGGGCCTGTTGGCGACATCCGCGGCGCTGGGATGTAGCGCCAAGGCCAAAACTTGCTCCAGATGAGTCACAAAGCGGATATCCAAAGCCCGGAGGATGTGCTTTGGCATTTCCACCAGGTCTTTTTCGTTGCGTTGGGGGATGATGACTGTTTTGAGGTGATTGCGATGGGCGGTTAATAGTTTTTCCTTCAACCCACCAATGCCCAAAACCCGACCGCGTAGTGTGATCTCTCCCGTCATTCCCACTGTGTGGTCGACAGGACGTTCGGTAAGGGCTGAAATGAGCGCCGTGGCGATTGTGACCCCAGCGGATGGGCCATCCTTGGGTACGGCTCCTTCGGGAAAATGAAGGTGGATGTCATATTTGTCAAAGTCGAAATCATCAAAGCCATAATCTTTCGCATGGCTGCGCGCATACGAGAGTGCAGCCTGGGCCGATTCTTGCATCACGTCGCCTAACTGACCGGTGAGAATCATGCCACCTTTTCCGGGCATGATCATCGCTTCGACCTGCATCACATCCCCTCCTCCCTCGGTCCAGGCGAGTCCGGTTGCTACGCCGATTAGGTCTTCCGTTTCGAGCTTATATTCATCGTAGCGCGGTGGTCCTAGTAGATCGCGCACGACGCTAGGCGTAATGCGCCGTCGTATTTTGCGGCCCGCGGCCACTTTTCGAGCCAGTTTACGAAATACAGCGGCCATTTCTCGTTCGAGGTTCCGCACGCCTGCTTCATACGTATAGTGGTGAATGATTTCGTCCAACGCGGCATCGGTGATGTTCAATCCTATATGCTGTAGTCCATGCTCTTTGAGCAGTCGAGGGATGAGGAATTTTCGGGCAATAAGATGTTTTTCGAAATCGGCGTAGCCCGGGAATTCGATCACTTCCATTCGATCCAGCAAAGGGGCTGGGATTTTGTAGGGGTTGTTGGCTGTCGTGATGAATAACACATGGCTGAGATCGTAAGGAACGTCCAGGTAATGATCGCTGAAGGCGTTGTTTTGTTCGGGGTCCAGCACTTCCAGCAAGGCGGCTGATGGGTCGCCACGGAAGTCATATCCCATCTTGTCCACTTCATCCAGCATGAAGACGGGATTCACCACGCCTGCAGTGCGCATGGTTTGAATGATGCGTCCAGGCAAAGCGCCGATGTAGGTGCGGCGATGACCGCGGATTTCGGCTTCGTCTCTCACGCCGCCCAGCGATACCCGCACGAATTCACGTCCCAAGGCCTCGGCAATTGATTTGCCCATGGATGTTTTGCCAGTGCCTGGTGGTCCAACAAAACATAAGATGGGCGTGCGCATGTCGTCCCGGGCCAATTTCCGGACGGCGATATGTTCGAGGATGCGTTCCTTGGCTTTTTTCAATCCGTAATGATGCGCTTCCAACACGGCTTCCGCCCGGTCGATATCGATATCCTCGCCATTGTCGGGTTTGCCCCAGGGCAGATCCAATAACCAATCCAGGTAAGTGCGGACAATATTGGTTTCTGGAGCCATCGGCGGCATGGCGCTGAGGCGTCCTAACTCTTTGTGCGCTTTTGCTTTAACATTCTCGGGCATGAGCGAGGCTTCGATTCGCTCTCTGAGTTCGTTGATTTCTTTGCTGAATTCATCTCCCTCGCCCAGTTCCGCCTGGATCGCGCGCATTTGTTCTCGCAAGAAATATTCGCGCTGCGAATCCTCCATCTGCTGTTGCACCTGCTCGTGGATTTGATTCTCCAGCTCGAGGACGTCTAATTCTTCAGCCAGGAAGATGCTTGTTTTACGTAGGCGATCAATGGGATCGTACGTTTCGAGGATAAGCTGCCGACGTTCCAGCGGGATGGGCAGTGATGAGATGATGAGATCGGATAACCATCCCGGCTCGTCCATGTTCATGGCTGCAACCAAAGCCTCTTCGGGGATGTTTTGGCTGAGCACGATGACCTTCTCGAACATTACCAACACGGCTCGGCGCAATGCTTCCGTTTCTTCATCGAATGGCTGGTTTTGTTCTGGTATGCGGCGTCCCAATACACGAATGTAGGGACGTTCCAGAAGCACCTCGAGGATCTGCACGCGATATTCACCCCGTACGAAGGCGCTTTGGGTGCCATCGGGCATGCGTAACACCCGTTCGACGGTCAGCTCCCCGCCGATATCGTACAAGTCGTCGATGGCGGGTTCATCTTCCATGGGGTCGATTTGCGCGACGACCAACAAGGGTAAGCCCTCATCTTGCGCCGCCTCCAATGCCCGGCGCGAAAATTCCCGTCCGATGAAGATAGGAGCCACCATTCGCGGGAAGACGATGACATCTCGCGATGGAATGACTGCAAATTCTTGCAACAACTCCTCTTCGCTCAGTTCTGTGGTTGGCTCAGGGGAGTTTGTCGGACGCATGGTTGCTGAGAGAAAGGGGAAATCTTCTTTGAATCTTCTAAGATGAGAATCGATATATCGTCCAGACATGATTGTGAAATAGGCGGGTTTTTGGATTGTGGCGGGCGTAATCTCTGGGGATGGCCGAAGGCTCCTCAGAGCCATCAAAAGCAGGGCGTCCATCCCGGTAGGTTCGGATATGTTGTCGCAACCAGTTGAATCGAAGTTGCCTTGTGTCGAAGTGATGAAGAGGGGAGGTTAGGGTAATGGGGTAATAGATTGGGGGGCGGTTTTGTCGTCGGGGGAAGAAATCATCGGCGAAAATTCTCCATCGATCGGTTCTGCAAAGTGAACCCAATCATCGGGGGGCAATGCCAGAGGATGTCTGGCGGCCCAGGCTTCGCGCACTGCTGCAACGACGAATATCGAACCAGTGACCAATATGAGATCGCCATCCCTGGCCAGAGTCAATGCTTGCTCCAACCCCGGCGAGGCGTCTTCGGTAAGAAGAATGTTTTTTTCAGGGAATAGTTTTCGGGCGACCTTCTCCAGTTGGATAGGATTGGCTGCGCGAGGATGAAAACTGCGGGTTAGAATGATTGTGTCGGCTTCTCGACCCAATATCTCAAGCATACCCGCTACATCCTTGTCGCGAGAAACGCCGAATAGAAGGATAAGTCGCTGATGCGGAAAAATACTTAAAGCGTGGTTGAGTCTGGAGGCGCTATCCCGATTGTGGGCGCTATCCAGCACGATGTTTGGTTGCTGGGATAACAGTTCCAACCGGCCGGGCCAATAGGTTTGCGCCAATCCTTCGCGAATGGTCTCGGCTGAGAATTCGACGCCGTTTGATTTCAGCGTGTGCACCAACGCTACAGCAACCGTGGCATTGATAGCCTGGTGAGCGCCAGTCAGCGGGATTTGTAGATCTGTAATGGTACTATCTGGGCCGTAGATGTCAAGCCATAGTCCGTGTGGTGATTGTTCTCTAATTTCCCACCGCCATGCTTCGCCCACCTGAATCAATGGACTGTCTACGGCGGAGGCCGCCTGTCGGATCACCGCCATCGCTTCTGGTGGTTGTGGACCTGTGACGATGGGCGCTCCTGGTTTGATGATGCCTGCTTTCTCGGCGGCGATGCTCGCAATGTTATCGCCCAGCAGATCGGTGTGTTCGAGACTAAGCGCCGTGATGGCGCATGCTGCCGGCATGATGACATTGGTGGCGTCTAGACGCCCTCCCAATCCGACCTCAATCACCGACCAATCCACCTGCATTTGCTCGAAGTGCATGAACGCCAAGAGGGTGATGATTTCAAAGGTCGTGGTTTTGGGGATCGACCTCACGATGGGGCGGGCTTGTTCCCATAATTCGGACAAGCGTTGTTGTGAGATCAACTGGCCATCCACCCGCATCCGTTCGCGAAAGGTGTGCAAATGAGGTGATGTGTAGAGTCCTGTATGATATCCGGCCGTTTGCAATATCGACGTGGTCATGGCCGAAGTCGAACCTTTTCCTTTGCTGCCGGCAATGTGTATTGACGGGTATTGATCTTGGGGATCACCCATTCTCCGCACCAATTCCCGCATACGATCGAGATTATAGCTCTCGGCGTTGTAAGGATGTTGTCGGTTGCGGCTGTAGTCGACGTGGGCAAATATCTCCCGCAGGGTGCGGGAATAGTTATCGTGTATCATTGGCTCCATTGTATCCCAGGCAAGAAAGAATGACAAAGCAACTTGTTAATCTCCACCCCCTGCTTCGCAGACCTCTTCATGGCTTCTCGAAATTGGGATACCTCGCCATAGCTCGTATAATAGGACTACCTCATGTGTGACTTTTCTACGCTCAAAGGTCGATCTTGTTGAATGGATCGACCATTTGGCGGATTGACGACAGGCCGACAAGACGGAGGTGGACGCAGCCATGTGCGATGTTCCTCCTGGTGGGTCTATTTTCGTCGATGCGCCAGGAAAATGTCGCACATCAGATGAGGATAATGTTTGCCGGTTTCGCTCACAAGGCCCTCCAATCCATGTCCCGGAATCTTCATACGCTACGCATTTTCAGCGGCAATGCAAATCCAGCTCTGGCGGAAGAAGTTGCCAACCATCTCAACCGTCCTTTGGGCCGGAGCTCCGCCCGCCGCCTGCCCGATTCCGAGATTCACATTCTCATTGACGAATTGGTCAGAGATGACGATATTTTCATTATTCAACCCTGCTCCATACCGGTCAACGATAATCTCATGGAGCTCATTTTGTACATCGATGCGTTCAGGCGGGCGTCGGCGCATAGCATCAATGTTGTAGTGCCCTATTATCCTTATGCCCGACAAGAGCGTATGGCCCGTGGTCGGGAAGCCATTAGCGCCCGGGTTGTAGCGAATATGTTGGAAGATGTGGGGGCTTCTCGCGTTATTTACGTCGATATTCATGCTGAAGCCACCCAAGGGTTCTTCAATATCCCGGTGGATCCACTTTCAGCCATGACGGTGTTTGCCAGGCACATCCGGCGAATGGAGGATATTGTTGATCCGGTGGTGGTGGCTCCTGATGTTGGTCGAGCCAAGCTGGCCAGCCGGTTCGCCCGCTTGCTGGATTTGCCTCTGGTGTTGATGCACAAACGTCGCATCAGTTTTACCAGCACCGAAACCACGGCCATCGTGGGCGATATCGAAGGCAAAACGCCCATCGTCTTTGATGATCTTATTGCTGGCGGCAGTGTGTTGTTGCAGGTTAAAAGCCTGGTTGAGGCAGGCGCTCGCCCTGAGGTCATCATGACCATCACCCATCCGGTGTTATTGCCTAGCGCGTTGGAACGTCTGGACCAGGCCGACTATATCAAAAAACTTATCGTCACCAATACCATTCACATCCCCAAAGAAAAACAGCATCCCAAATTGGAAGTGCTTTCGATCGCCCCCATGCTGGCGGAAGCGATCTTTCGTATTCATAGCGGGGAATCTATGTCGCCGCTCATGAAGCACCAGGGATGACATCCCCAACAGAGGAGATAGCCATGTTCAAACGAGAGCAACGTCCTGAACCTGACCGCATCGATGTGACCATTGGCGAGAGCGCCACTTTCACCGGAGAAATTCGATGCGAAGCATCGGTGC
This sequence comes from uncultured Caldilineales bacterium, assembly GCA_964650295.1. Classification (GTDB taxonomy): domain Bacteria; phylum Chloroflexota; class Anaerolineae; order J102; family J102; genus M2005. The sequence continues at coordinate 15,224 of CAZYSY010000201.1, forward strand.
GTATCGATGGCGTAATCGAAGGCGGTCGTATCGAGACGCTGGGTAATGTCATTATCGGGCCTAACGCCCGCGTGTTGGCGGATATCAAAGCGAAAACCGTCTCCGTTTCGGGCGCTTACAAAGGCGATTTAGTCGCGCATCGAGTAGAGTTGCTGGAAGGTGGGCGTATGTGGGGGGAAATCCGCGTCGCCTCCTTCTTATTGGATGAAGGCGCGTACATGCATGGACAGCTCATCATGCTCAGCGATGAAACGCCTGAGAATCCCTTCGCGCCAGAATCGGCGTCGGCATCAATGCCGGAACCGGATCTCGAATCGGAGCTGGAAAGCAGCACCGAGGCTGATGGCCAGGCATAGCTGATTTCGCGGATTGCGATCTGGCATAAAGGCCCGCGGGGCGCGCTCAAGCCTTGGTCAATTTCCTGGGCATCCTTCCTCTGTTGCGTCCTGGTGCAACGCGGTGTGTAGTTGGTCGGGGTAGTCGCCCATGACCATGTCTATGCCAAGATCGCGCATGCGACGAGCAACGTCCGCGTCGTTTACCGTCCAGGTGTGAACCCGTTGGCCGCGGGCGTGGGCGTCTTCCACCAATTGGGGCGTCACCAGATCGTGGTTGGGGTGCAACGCTTCTGGATGGATGCGCGTGGCCCAATCGCCCGATTGGGCATAGTAGGGAGCCTCTTCACTCCACAATGCTCCCAACGTAATGCGTGGTTCCAACTGACGCACTTGCCACAGGGCCAGGGGATTGAATGATGAGATCATGGCCCGGTGAAACAGGTTCATGCGTCGAAAGAGGGCGACCAGCAATTCTCCTACACCATTGGGCGCGGGCGTGTCGTTGATTAACTCGAAGTTGAGTAACAATCGTTGGCCTACTGCTTCAACCACCTCGGTGGGCGTAGGCATTTGGACGCCGGCAAAATCGCTGCCAAACCAGCTCCCGACATCCAGGGCTCGTAAATCGCGAAAGTTCCAGTCGGATAGCAGACCAGAGGCCTCCTCTGTGCGCCCCAGCTCCCGATCATGATGGATGATGAGCTGTTGATCCTTCGTGATTTGTACATCGAATTCAATGCCAGCGGCGTGCATGTCTGCCGCCAGTTCAAACGCAGGCAACGTGTTTTCGGGGGCGTAGCCCGAAGCCCCGCGATGAGCAAAGATGATGGTTCCTTTGGGCCATTCGATCATAATCCTTCCCTTGCCGTTTTAGTCAATCGAAATAACTTTCGATGTGAGAAAGTTTAAGGTGGATGAGGGTAACGCCAATCAGTGTGAATAAGGGGATGGCGATGCCGCGCAAGGAGATATAGAGTTGTTTCGATGGGACCAGGATTCATCATGGACGACCTCCTGGTGTATTGAAACTGTTGAAAAAGGAGGAAGTCATGAGTTTGGGTGATGAACCAATCGATTTTCTCCGTGCACGCTGTGTCGCCGTGGTGAAATGTTATTTTCAATGGAATCTATTGTAGCAGTTGCAAAGAAAAATCTCAACGCTCTCATGCTCGGCGGGTGCGTTTCAAATTTGTCGTTGCTCCAAGCCCCCCTCCCAGCCTCCCCCCCGTTACGACAGCCGTCGCACGGGGGGAGGAGTCCGGCGAGAGCAAAAAAACTTTGTAGCTGAAGGGCTCCCTCCCTCGAACGCGAACGTAGCGAGTGTCGGGGGAGGGCCGGGGAGGGGGGAAAAAGGAGGCGGGGAAGCCTCAGATAAACGCTTTCTGGCCGGTTTTCCCTAAATTTGGAATTGCTGGTTCGATGTTTTGACATTTGCGAACTTATGTGCTATCTTTTGTGGTGGTTATGAACATTTGTTCTTGAGAAAACGTCAAACCCATTATTCAAGGAGTACGCTCATGGCGGCCTCAACTGGCAAAGAAAAAGTTTTGGAAAGCACTATTCATAGTTTGAACAAGCGTTTCGGCGAAGGATCGATTATGCGTTTAGGAGAGACGGAAAGCCTGAATGTGGCGGTGATTCCCACCGGTGCACTGCCCCTAGATATTGCCTTAGGGGTGGGGGGATTGCCGCGCGGTCGGGTGATCGAGATTTATGGTCCTGAATCATCTGGCAAGACGACGCTTTGTTTGCATGTGATTGCTGAGGCGCAAAAGCAAGGGGGACTTGCCGCCTTTGTTGATGTCGAACACGCCCTGGATCCGGCTTATGCTCGCAAGATCGGGGTGGACGTGGACAATCTTTACATCTCCCAACCCGACACTGGAGAGCAGGCTTTGGAAATCGCCGAGGCTCTGGTTCGCTCGGGTGCGCTGGATGTCGTAGTCATCGATTCAGTGGCGGCGTTGGTTCCTCGGGCCGAGATCGAAGGTGAGATGGGCGATAGCCACATGGGGCTTCAGGCCCGTCTCATGAGTCAGGCTTTGCGTAAACTCAGCGGCGTTATCAAACAGACAGACACCATTGTCATTTTTACCAACCAGTTGCGAATGAAGATTGGCGTCATGTTCGGCAATCCTGAAACGACAACTGGGGGCATGGCGCTTCGATTTTATGCTTCTGTCCGGCTGGATATTCGCCGCATTCAGTCGCTCAAACAGAGCGGCGAGACCATTGGCAATCGCACGCGCGTCACCGTGCGCAAAAACAAAGTGGCTCCCCCCTTTCGCACAGCTGAGTTCGATATTATGTTCAACGAGGGCATCTCTCAGGCTGGCGCTATTCTGGATCTGGGCGCGGAGATGGATATCATCGAGAAGCGGGGATCGTTTTATAGCTTCGACGGTCAGCGATTGGCTCAGGGCCGGGAGAATGCCCGCCGGTATCTGCGCGAAAATCCTGATATTGCTCACCGTATTGAGCGACTGATTCGCGAACAGGCAGGCCTGTCTGTGGACGGGCTCTTGGAACCCGCTGATGCAAATTTGCAGGATGCGCCCCTATTGGCAGCATAAGCGATCGGACGCTAGAACTACGGGCCGCGCCTTTTCAGTTCCCCATGTAAATTCTTGGCGTCCGGGATAGAAGGCTTGTCGTGATCTCATAATTGATGGTTTCGGCCCATGCAGCCATCTCTTCGGCGCTGATGCGATCCTCATCCTGCGCTCCCAACAACACCGCCTGATCTCCTTCTCGAACCCCGGCAATGTGGCTGACGTCCACTATGATGTTGTCCATGCACACCCGCCCGCGGATCGGCGCGCGTTGCCCGTGGATGAGCACTTCGCCCCGGTTGGAAAGCAGGCGATGTATGCCATCGCCATAGCCAATGGGGAGTAACGCAGCCTTAAAGGGCTTTTCGGCAATGAACGTTCGTCCATAGCTCACGCTGGTCCCGGCAGGCAATGTTCTCACCCGCCCCACATGGCTGATCAGGCTCAGGGCGGGCCGCAGATCAAGCGCTTTGTCAACTTCATTCGATGGATAAAGGCCATAAAGTGCAATACCCGGTCGCACTGCATCGAGCCAGGTTTCGGGTAAATCGAGAATTGCAGCGCTGTTGGCGACATGCAGCATGGGAATGTCGAACCGCTGCCGGGCGATTGTCGTCACCTCCTGATAACGCGTGAATTGTCGCCAGGCAAAGGTCTTATCCGCTTCATCCGCTGTGGCGAAGTGCGTCCACAACCCCTCCAGGTGCAAATAAGGATAACAGGTGATCCGTTCCAAAAAGGGTAACACTTCGTCAGGCATCAGCCCAAAGCGGCTCATGCCTGTGTCGATTTTGACATGAATATTGACGCGTTTTCCCGCTTCGCGAGCTTCCTGCGCTAATGTTTGGGCGAAGTGATCGTCGTTGACGGTGACTGTGAGCCCGTAGGCGATGGCTGTTGGCGCTTCGGTGGGGAGGTGGTAGCCCATGACCAGAATCGGGGCCTTTATCCCCCCTTGTCGCAAGGCCACGCCCTCTGCAATGCGGGCCACGGCCAGCCTGGAAGCTCCGGCTGCAAGAGCGGTTTGCGCCACCTGTATGGCGCCATGTCCGTATGCGTTGGCTTTGACAACCGCAATGAGTTCGGTGTGGGCGCCCACCCGCTGTTTGAGCGCCCGAACATTATGCGCAATGGCGTTCCGATCGATCAGAATGTAATTCGTTGGAAATGCGCTCATGTCCATGAGAATGTCTTGTGTGTTAACGTGGCTCCCATGCGGGGTCCCAATCTCGGGCGTTGTTGCTTGTCAGTTGTTGCAGGCCTGAGCCGTCTCGATCGATGACGGCGATTTCCTCATCGCCGTCTGAGATTAGAAACGCCAGTTTATCGCCGGTATGGGACCAGATGCCGGGCGCTCCAGGAAAGACGGGGGCTAGGAGCCAACGCCGGTTGGAGCCCAGGGGATCGCTAACAAACAAACTCCACCCCCCGTTTCCATTCTCTCCGGTGATGTAGGCAATGAGACTGCCATCGGTCGACCAGCTGGGCGCCTGCGACCACGTATTTAGCGGCGTCAAACGTCGCATCTCCTGACTTTGAATATTGACCGTGTAGATCCCAGCATTCCCATCTTTGGTGGATGCAAAAGCCACAAAGTTGCTGTCGGGCGACCATGTTGGGTTCCAACTGGCGTAGGCGGAGTCGGTGAGGGGAATGATCGTGGAGCTGGTGATCGACAGGAGTCCGATGGTTTTTGAATAATCTTGCTCTAAGACAACGTATTGGCTATTTGGCGACCACTGGTAGGTCATATGTTGTCCGGGGATCTCCGCCCACAACAAACCATCTAGGAAGAGATTGATGCCATTTTGGCTGACCTGCAAATACGTGACATGTTCATTATTTGGACTGATGGCATATCCGATGCTGCCCGGCGCTTTGAGCAGCTCTGTTTGCTCACTACCATCCGGCCTCATGGACCAAAGCGCCACGCCCTGACCGCGATCACTGAGGAAATAAATTTGAGCGCCATCAGGTGACCAAAAGGGATGTTCGTTGCGACCTTCGAATGTGAGCTGGGTGTCGTTGGAACCATCTTCGCCGATGATGAAAATTTGTGGGGCGCCGGTGCGGTCCGAAACATACACGATGCGGGGCGGTAATGCTGGCGTGGGGGTAGGAGTGAGCGTAGAGGTAGGGGTGAGCGTAGGTGTGGCGCTGGGAGATGGAGTCGGCGTGGGAGTGGCCGTCGCCGCCAGTGCTATCGGAGTATGGGGGCCAGGCGTGGTGACCGGGCCGATGTTTTCTGCGGTGGGCGTCTGCTGTGGGGGAGGGGGCGCCGGTGGAGCGGCGTTTCCCCGGAGGATGAGCCAGCTTACCGTCAGGAGCGCCGCCAACCCGAGCAATACGCCTAGAAGGACATACAACCAGATTGGCGCAGCCTGTTTGGATTTTGTCTGTGCGGGGGTTGGAGTATCCCGCCGCAATATGCGTCGAAGGGCCTGGGCGAAAGCGCCCGCGGTTGCGTAACGTTGATCGGGGTCTTTGGCGGTGGCGCGTTCCAAGACCTGCACAATTTCGTGAGGCAGGTTTGGATTAAATTGACGTGGATTTGGGAGCGCTTGATTGACGTGAGCTGAGAGAATTGTCTGGTAGTCGTCTCCCCGAAAGGGGGGGCGTCCTGTAAGCATATGATAGACGACAATGCCTAGGCTATAGACGTCACTGCGTCCGTCCACCTGTTTGCCCATGGCTTGTTCGGGAGACATGTATTCGGGCGTGCCCAACACAGCAGCCTTTTTTTCGGCTGCATGAAGTCCTACGGCGTGGGCGATACCAAAATCGGTGAGCATGACCCTGCCGTTTTCTTGCACCAGGATATTGCTGGGTTTGATGTCGCGATGCACGACCCCTCGTCGATGTGCATAATCCAGGGCTGAAGCGACCTGAGCCGCCACACTCAGAATAAAATCTGATGGTAGCGGCCCCTTGACCCGGGCCAGCACGTCTGCCAGTGTCTCTCCCTCCACATATTCCATGGCCATGAAATGGATGCCATCCTCCACGCCCGCATTATGAACGGCCACGATGTTGGGATGTTCCAAGCGTGCGGCAGCCCGCGCCTCCACCAAAAACCGAGCCAGAACTTCTTCATCCTGTTGCAAACGAGGCTGTAGGATTTTTAGCGCGACGGGACGATTCAGCCATTGGTGATAGGCAAGATACACAACAGCCATGCCGCCACGACCGATTACGCGCTCGATTCGGTATAAACCAAAGGTGTCGCCAGGAGAGAGCATGGTTTTTGAGGGTGGAACTCGGGTAAGGCGAAGATATGTGACAGAAGTGTACTGGAAAGTTGGGAAAAATGAAAAAACATTGTGCCATAAAAATAACTTGTTGCAGCGGAAAGTCGCTTTCCGATTTTGTCCGATCTTTTGCCCAGCAATGAAGTGTAGGTTACATCACCTTGACACCCTTCTTTGAGGGCTGTTATAATCAGCGTGCTTGCGTCAAAAAGCCTTGCTGGCGCTAATTTTCAGGCTCATGCTACGACAGCATGAGCGCTGATCAGGTTGTT
>CAZYSY010000202.1:0-5294 GCA_964650295.1 uncultured Caldilineales bacterium
CCCTTGCCGGCAGATCCTCGGTTGGGGCTTTTCTTGGGAGACTTGTACGCCTATGTGCATCGGGCGTTCACTGGTGAGATGACGCCTGCAGACGCCTTGCAGGCAGTGCAGCAATTGGCGGAAGGAAAATTGGCGGGCGTCAGATCGTAACGATGGCTGGCTGAATTGAGGGGAGTTTCAATGTTGGGGTAATTTGTTTTATGGCGCCTTGGCCGAGTGAACTCGGACTCTACAGGCGCGTCCCCCACCCTAGTTTTCTCCCCCGCCCATCTCGGAGCGAAGGAGGGGTTGTGGAAAGGTGTTTAGATAGATAGCGCCCGTGGACGCTCTATGTCGACCTGGACGACAGAGGGCCCCCCTGGCCGCAGACCTGAAGCGCCCGACTTGATTCGGCCATGAACTCGAAAAGCGCCCTCATTTTGAAACGCACCCTATTCGAATCTGCTATTTGCCGAATGGCTCTGCGATCGTTTATCATGGGCGCGTTGTTTTTCAGCAGATGCGTACTTGAAACTTGAGAAAAGTGCTGCACATTTTGACGAACATAGACGATGGTTCGTTCGCTTCGTCCACTTTCGTCTATCTTCATCGGATGAGTTGGAAGCATTTTCAAGGTTTATTTTTTACTCATATCATCATCGCATACATTAGAGAGGATACTTATGTTCCGTCAACGCAATTTTTTGGCCATAGCAGTAGTGCTCCTGGCTGTGGCTATGTTTTTTGGCTTGATCATCACAGGCGTTGTTTCTGCACAATCAGGGACAACGCCGCCGTCACTATCGCATCCCTATGTAAGCCCACCGGTGAGCCCGAGCGACACCTCCAGCCTGCCGCCTGCGCCATCTGTGCATGAACCTGCTGGCAAAACTATCATCCGCGAAGTGAAGCCCCTCCCCAGAAAGAGGGCGACGCTGGACGCCCAATTTCAGCCTTCTGCCAACGTCCAAAACGTGATGGCGCCGGCCGCCATGCCCGGCACATTGATGAATTGGGAGGGTATTCCTCACACGGGCGTGTTGCCCCCCGACACCAACGGTCAGGTCGGGCCGAATCATTACGTGCAGATCGTCAATCATTCCGATGGGGCTGAAGTTCGCATTTGGAACAAACAAGGCGATCAATTATTTGATTTTCTTTTGCGCGATCTTTGGCCCAATAACGATCCATGCTACATTGACGCCTACGGCGATCCTGTGGTCTTGTATGATCAGATGGCCGATAGATGGGTGTTGACTCAATTCGCTTTACCTAATCCCAGGCCCTATTATGAGTGTTTTGCTGTTTCAGTGACAGGCACTCCCACCAACGATCCCAACGACTGGCACCTTTACACGTTCAAGGTGCACGAAACCAAGATGAACGATTACCCTAAACTTGGCGTCTGGCCTGATGGCTACTATATGTCGGTCAATCAATTTTTAGGAGGCGTGCAGTGGGCCGGCGCCGGGGTCTTTGTTTTCGATCGGAATAAGATGCTCGACGGTGATTCAGCCACCTTCCAATACTTTGATCTTGAGGATGTCAATAAAGATTACGGCGGGTTGCTGCCCAGCAATCTCATGGGCGATACGTTGCCACCAGCGGGCGCGCCCAACTATTTCATGTCGGTGGATATGAATTGGAGCGGAACTGATGATATCTTGCACATCTGGGAATTCCATACCGACTGGGATACGCCTGACAATTCCTCTTTTACGCTGGTCAAAGAGCTTACAGTGGATCCCTTCGATTGGAATATCTCCGGCGTTCCCCAGCCTAACACCACTCAAGATCTCGATGCATTAGCCGATCGGTTGATGATGCATCTGTGGTATCGGAATTATGGCGATCATGAGTCGTTGGTCGTGAATCATACGGTTGATGTTGGTGGGGATCATGCCGGTGTGCGCTGGTATGAGATTCGAGGCGGAACTGTGAATACGACCCTGGCTGATGCCGCCATCTATCAGCAAGGCACCTATGCCCCGGATGCGGATCATCGCTGGATGGGTAGCGTTGCCATGGATCACGTGGGCAATTTAGCGGTCGGATTCAGCGTATCCAACGGAGTGAATGTCTACCCTGGCATTCGCTATGCTGGGCGACATGACTCTGATCCCCTGGGACAGCTCGCGCAAGGCGAAGCAACCATCATTGCAGGAAGCGGTTCGCAGACCAGCAGCTCAGGACGTTGGGGGGATTACAGTTCTCTGACCGTAGACCCCGCAGATGATTGCACTTTCTGGTTCACGACTGAGTACATGGAGAGCACCAGCGAAAAGAATTGGCAAACGCGTGTGGCCTCCTTCAAGTTCGATAACTGTTGCAATGGGCAGACATCGGATGTTGAGGGGCTGACCATCAGCCAGTCGGGGAACAATGTGGTGTTGTCCTGGTCTGATGCTGGAGCTACCGAATACAAAATTTATCGAGCCTCTGATAATCCTTATTTCACGCCGAATGATGCCACAAATTTGGTGGCGACAGTGACGACCCCCTCTTATACCGACCAAAATGTAATCGGTGACGCCAGCGCCAACTATACCTACAAAGTGCGGGGCGTGGATAGTTGCGCTCCTTCAACACCCAATTACACTGAGCGTGTTGGCGAGTTTGATTTTACGCTCGTTCCCGGCTCGAATTGATCTAAATCATTGTCACTCGAGAGGGGCGGCCACCATGGCCGCCTCTTTTGCTTTTTGGCGAAGGAATGCTTACGATTGGGAGGGAATAGCTTTACGCTACGATTTTTTGCCGATTGTTATGACATCCGATCTCATTCTCTACAACGCCCGTATCTACACCCAATGGTCGCAACGCCCCTGGGCTCAGGCTCTGGCGTCGCACAATGGCCGCATCATAGCGGTGGGGGCCGACAGGGATCTGTTGCCGTGGGCTGGCGCTTCGACCCGCACCATCAACGCATATGGTCATCTCATCCTTCCCGGTTTTACCGATTCCCACATCCATCTCTTCGATCTGTCTCGGCGCCGCGGACAGGTCGCACTTTATGATGTCCCCAGTCTGGATGCACTCCTAACTCAGATCAAGATACATGCCGAGAGGTTGCCCGCGCACGTTTGGGTGTTGGGCTATGGCTGGAATGAAAGCTCTTGGCCTGAGCGTCGTTTTCCCACCCGGCACGATTTGGATGCAGTTACTGGCGGGCGGCCCGCGGTCATCTGGCGCACCGACCTGCACGCGGCCGTGGCCAACAGCGAGGCGCTGCGCCGGGCCGGCATCGGTCCGAACACGCCCGATCCCCCTTCCGGCGTCATCGATCGGGATGAGAGCGGCCAGCCCACGGGCGTGCTGCGGGAACTGGCGATCAATCTGGTGCGCGTGGTCATCCCGCCGATGGACGAGACGACCGCTGCTGCGAATTTGCAGGCTGTGGCAGCCGATCTGCACCGGCTGGGCATCGTCGCTGCACACGATCAGCGTATGAAAGACAACGCCGAGGAGGGACCCGAGGCCCTGCGTCTCTACCAGCGGCTGGCCGCCCGTGGCGAGTTGCCCCTGCGCGTCAGCTGCAATTTAGAAGCCGCCCATCTGGATCAGGTCATCGAATTGGGCTTGCAAAGCGGTTTTGGAGATGAATGGGTGCGCTTCGGGCACGTGAAGCTGTTTGCCGATGGCTCATTGGGCGCCCGCACCGCCTGGATGCTGGCCCCTTATGAGGGCGATCCCGGGAACACGGGGATGTATCTCACGCCGCCTGAGGAAATGGCCGATCTCATCCAGAAAGCGCATCGGCACGGCGTTGCCATCTCTATCCACGCCATCGGCGATCGGGCTAACCGCACCGTGCTGGATATCTTCGATGAGGCGATGGCAGCGGGCAGCGCCTCGCCCCCCCTCATTCCTCACCGCATCGAGCACGTCCAGACCATCCAGCCCGAGGATCAGCCCCGACTGGCCCGGATGGGCATCACCGCCTCCGTGCAGCCCATCCACTGCACCGATGATATCCCCAATACCGGTCGGTTGTGGGGCCCGCGCGGGCGCAACACCTACCCCTTCCGCAATCTGCTGAACGCGGGCACGGTGCTGGCTTTCGGTTCTGATGCGCCTGTGGCCAGTCCCAACCCGTGGTGGGGCATCTATGCGGCGGTCACCCGCCAGCGCCAGGACGGCTCACCCGCGGACGGATGGTATCCCGATCAGCGCTTGAGTGTAGAAGAGGCGGTTCGGGCCTACACATTGGGCCCGGCTATCGCTATCGGGCAGGCCCATCAGCAGGGACGATTGGCCCCCGGCTATCTGGCGGATTTCATCCTGCTTGACCGCGACATCTTCGCCATTCCCCACGATGAGATTCCTGAAACCCGCGTCGATCTGACGGTTTTGGCGGGACAAATCGTCCATCAGCGCATCTAGCGCGTCAATCATCGGCTAACCACAACAACCCCACCAGATGCGTCACCCGCTTGAATTCTGGATCACCCGTCACCACCGAACAAGCGAACTCCTGTGCTGCGGCAACAGCAAAGGCGTCGGCGTAAGAAACAGGATAACGGGCTTTGATCTTTGCAGCATTCAGCACCCGTTGCTGAGTTGCTTCCACCAATTCGATCTGGATGGCTTCCAAATAAGCAATCGCCGTGTTGGCCGCCCGCTCACCTTTCCGACGCACCAGATGATAGTAAACTTCTCCCCAGTTGATCGTCGTCATATAAAGTTTACATTCGCCGCGAGTGGATGATTCTAATAAATTGACGACTTTTTTGTATCCTGGCTGTTCCAGAAGCACCGATATGATGGCGTAGCTGTCAAGGATAAAACATTTTGGGGACATTCCCGCTTTCCTCATTGTGCCTCTGTTAATGATGGTTTCTGCTCAGCCGAAGACCACTGCTGAAACGACTTTTCATCCCGTTCTGTTTCTTTTCGTCGTTCATCCAAAAGGTCTTGAAGCAATTCGGGCGCATCCTTGAACATTCCGGTCAGAGCGGCGATCGGGTCGTCAGGAATGGGAATGATCTGGATGCCCCCTTCGACTTCAGCGAAAGTGACTTTGGAGCCTGATTTCAAATCGTATTTTTTTCGTAAATCAGCTGGAATGACAACCCAGCCTTTCTGGGAAACAGTGACTGTTTTCATAGCATCAATCCTTGTGTGAGTTAAACTTTATAGCAAAAAGTATAACAAAATCTAGCAACCTGACACAAATTTCATGCCCAGTTGCCCACCGATTGAAATCAGGGCTGAGGGCCTCCGGCCGCCTGTCAGCCTGCGCTGACAGCCCTTCTTTCAAAAATATAAATTGCAAAATCGCGACTGGGAACCGTCCCCGCAGGGGGACGGGCGGC
>CAZYSY010000203.1:0-4488 GCA_964650295.1 uncultured Caldilineales bacterium
CAAACGCCTGGTGCTGGTGGAGGAAGGTATGTTTTCGCAAATCGTGAACAGCAATCTGGAAGTCCGCACCTCGGTCAGCATCGATCCGATGACCGGAGCTGCGCAGGATAAAGCCCTTTTTACCTACGAAGCTTTGCCCCGGGCCTGTCTGCTATGGTGCGATGTTGTGGAAGACGACTATCAGAAAAAATTTCCTCAAGATGACGCTCACGCGAAAAATTTCGGCCATTCGCGGCCATTGGATGTCGTCAAGGCTGGTTTGGAATTAACAGAATATCTGGGCGTTGGCGGCATGGGCACGCGCGGTTTTGGTCGCATCAAGCTCCTGGGCAATTGGGAGGTGAACCATGCGTAATCTGGATAAACTGGCTGCAGAAACAGCCCAAACCATCATTCGGCAAACCAATCGGTTCGGCAAATCGCAGGTAGATAATCTGGCTACCAAGACCCTGGGCGTTTTGCAGGAAAATGGCGTCTACGCCGCCACCCTTTTCCTCTATTCGCGAAGCGGACCGGACAAGAATATTGCTCCTTTGTTCCGCGTGCCTCTGCTCAGTCTTGCTGCAAATGACATCGTCGGGAACCAACCGCCAAAAGACGAGGCCGAAGAAGCCCTGAAATTCATAACCGACAACATCAGCGGAGACCTGAACACCTTGCTCCTGGTCAAGCAGGTGTGGGAACAGACCCTGATTTACACCCGCTATGGGGCCAAGGCTCGGAGTGAATCGTCAGAAAAAACCTCTGATTCACAAAACATTCCCATTGACGCCGGAGAGAATTAGACATGCCATGGAAAGCCTATCGTTTACAAGTGCGGCTTCTAAGTCCTTTGCACATCGGCCAGGCCAAGGTTGGCAACTTGCAGATCACCCGGTCTTATCTCCACGGCAAAGCGCTGTGGGGCGCGCTTACGGCTCGAATTACGCGCGATACGACTTCGGCTCATCCCGATGATTACCGCCATATCGGCCAAAAGGTACACGACCAGCTGGCTTTCAGCTACTTTTATCCGACAACCCAGGATGATGTAAGCCTTTGGCCGTGGGATAATCCGGAACGCTTCGCCTGGATGTTTTTGAACGCTTACGCCAGCACATCCTTGAACTACAGCAGAAACAGCGCCGAAGATGGCAGCTTGCACGAAACAGAATTCATCGCTCCCTTTACCCGAGATGGGAAACCTGTCTACCTGATGGGATATGTTTTCGAAAAGGAAGGTTGCAAGCTACCTTGGCAAGAGGCCTTCGCCAGATTGCAGTTGGGTGGAGAACGCACCTATGGCTGGGGACGGATAACAGTCGAGGCGTTTCCTGTTTCCCAACAGGTCAGGTTGTTTGGGCAGCACGTCGTAACCCTCGATGGCACCCAACCCCATTTGCACTTGGAGAAAGGTGATGTGCTGTTGGCCCATACCAGAGCACATGGCGACGGCGCTGTTGCAGCAATTGGTCGCGTCGTTCCTTTGGTAGGGCGTGAGACCTCCAAGGCCGGAGAACATGGTAGATGTGTGAACATGGTTGGCGTGTACTGGGAGCCTGGCTCAAGACTCGACGCCTCAACGGAATTGGCAATCGGAAAGGACGGCTTGTGGCATGCTGCGTGATCCCCAGGCTATCTGCAACGCAGCCCGCACACAAAGATAACCCTCGCGCCAAGACGCCAAGATGACTGAGCCTGCTTACTGATAACTGAACACTGGTAACTACTCCCAACCATGCCCGACCTGCTTGCCCTGACCCTCACCCTGAAACCCCTGCCCGCAGCCGTTGGCGCGCCCGCGCCCCGTTGGTGGGGACGTGCCGTCCACGCACTGTGGCTGGATGTGGTGGCGCAAATTGATCCCGCCCTGGCCCAGAGCATTCACGATGGCTCTGATCTGCGCCCCTACACCCTTTCCACCCTGATGGGACGTTTTCCAGATGGCCGTATCGCCGCAGATGAAACCTGCCGTCTGCGCATCACCGCGCTGCAGCCGGAAATGAGCGACTTGCTGGCCCGGGCTGTCACCACCGGCCCGCTCTCCCCCGATGGCGATCCCGTCACCCTGGACTATCACGGCTTTCGGGTGGTGAAGGCGGATTGGGGGGAGGGACCGTGGACAGGACAGGCGGATTACACCTCTCTGGCCGCAAACAGCCTAGCGGGAGGCGCACAGCCGCCCAAGCGTCTGACCATGCGTTTTGCCAGCCCCACCCTGTTCAAGAGCCGGGGACGCTACATGCCCGTGCCCCTGCCCGAACATCTCTTCGGCAGCCTGCTGCGACGCTGGAACGCGTTTTCGCCCATCGCCTTCCCCGATGAGGTGCAGCGCTATGCAGAGGAATGTCTGGCCATCGCCCGCTATGACCTGCGCACCCGGGTGGTGGAGATGAAGAATCAGGGCAAACGCCCCGGCGCCATCGGCGAGATGGCCTATGTCAGCGTCTGCTACGATCGCTACTGGATGAGCGTGATCCACACGCTGGCCGCATTCGCCCGCTTCGGCGGCGCTGGAGCAGGCGTCACCATGGGACTGGGCCAGTGCCGGCTGGAGGACTGAGGCCGGAGAGCAGAGGTCAGAGGTCTGAGGTCGGAAGTCAGAGGTCGGGGGATGACATCCCCGGCAGCATCGAATATCGGACACGGATTGTATGAAATATCCCATCTACGTCACCCAGCAGGGTGCAGAAGTCCACATCGCCAACCGCCGCGTGCAGGTGGAACTGCATGATGAGATCCTCCTGAAAGAGCCGATCAACCGGGTGGGACAGCTGGTCCTCTTCGGCAATGTACAGGTCACCACCCAGACAGTGACCGCGCTCCTGAACAAGGACGCAGAGATCATCTATCTTGGCTATCACGGCCAGTTTCGCGGCCGCCTGGTTGGCGAGACCACGCCTCATGTGCCGGTGCGCCGCGCACAATACCGGGCGCTGGAGCGTCCCGACTACATCCTCACCCACGCCCGGGACATCGTGCGAGCCAAGATTCAGCATCAGCTCACCCTGCTGCGCCGCCAAAACCGGGACAGGCTGGACCCCGTCATCGACGCGTCCATCGCCCGACTGGTGGAGGCCCGCAAACAGGTGGACCGCCGCGTCTCCCTGAAGACGCTGCTCGGGCATGAAGGTGCGGCCGCCCGGGCCTACTTTCGCGGCTATCGCCAGCTCTTTGGCCCGGAATGGCGTTTCGAGGCCCGTCGCCGCCGTCCGCCTCCTGATCCCATCAATGTACTCCTTTCTCTGGGATACACCCTGCTGGCCCAGGCCGCATTCAGCGCCGTTCAGACCGCTGGTCTGGACCCTTATGCCGGTTTCTTCCATGATTTTAAATACAATCGTCCCACCATGGCCCTCGACCTGATGGAGGAATTCCGCCCGGTGGTGGATGGCGCCATCCTGTGGGCGGTGCACAGCGGTCAGATCACCCCGGATCATTTCCAGCCGGGCACGCCTGATCGTCCTGTTGTGCTCAGTGATGAGGGCAAGAAGCGCTTTCTGGCCGCGTATGAGGGACGTATGATGCAGCGTTATCGTCATCCTGGCCGCGATATGCAATTGCCTCTGCGACAGTGTATGATCGAACAGGCCCGCCAGATTGCAACCCGTCTGCAGCGCAACGATCCCGGCTACACCGGGATGGGCTTTCGGTAGGCCATGCAGCAGTCAGAATTCTACATCATCGTTTACGACATCGAGAATGATCGCCGCCGGCTGAAGGTGGCAAAGTTGCTGGAACAGGTTGGCGAACGCGTGCAGTACAGCGTCTTCGAAGCGTGGCTCACCCGAGATGAGCTACTGAAACTGGTCCGACGGCTGGAACGGCATATTGAACCGGATGAAGACAGCATCAGAATCTATTATTTGTGCGCCTCCTGCCGGGAAAAGACGCGAAACATAGGCGAGGCCGTCATTGTTCCGCCGCCCGGCGTCCGCATTGTATGAGGTTTGCGTACCCCCCTTCAAAAATCCCTCAAAAACGCGTTGGCGCACAGGGGGGTACTCAAACGCAGCAGTAGCATCGAAACAGGCACTTTAACAACTGAATATCCCCTTAACCCGGCACATTCAGCGGGTTGAACGGTTGCCATCGCCATTTTTGCATTTTGCGCAACCTTGATTATACTTGTGCTGGATAATGAATGTGAGCCTGAAAATCTGATAAAATCTCAGTCATCCTGAGGGAAATACAGTCCCAAACATCTAAAGCCCACCTCGGGCATTGAAACCCGTGGCCCCGAGAATACGAAGAAGTGCAGCGGTGCTGGGTCCCAAACATCTAAAGCCCACCGCGGGCATTGAAACCAAGTTGCTCGAATCCCTGGCCGCCCAACCTGTGCAATCTGTCCCAAACATCTAAAGCCCACCTCGGGCATTGAAACTCATCGTTTGCCGTGTGCCACATCTTTTGGCCAATGATTGAGTCCCAAACATCTAAAGCCCACCTCGGGCATTGAAACTTAAACAAGCGGTACACGTCAAAGCGTGCATTGTGCCAAATGGGTCC
>CAZYSY010000204.1:0-8277 GCA_964650295.1 uncultured Caldilineales bacterium
ATCATGGCAAATCGTGATCGACTGAATTTAGGGAAAACCGGCCAGAAAGCGTTTATCTGAGGCTTCCCCGCCTCCTTTTTGCCCCCTCCCCGGCCCTTCCCCGACACTCGCTACGCTCGCGTTCGAGGGAGAGAGCCCTTCAGCTCCAAAGATTTTTTGCTCTCGCCGGGCTCCTTCCCCGTGCGACAGCTGTCGTAACGGGGGAAGGCTGGCTTGGAGCAACGATAAATTTGAAACTGCTGTATCGTCTCGCTGTCACTTGTCCTTAATCGAACAATGAATTATTATTAACACATAAAAATACAATTCATTCATCAAGTTCCATATAATTGGAACCGGGTATTGCTACGTTGGTGCAATATCAGGACATTCATTCCAGGAAGGAGAAAAAATTATGCGAAATCGTATCACGAAAGCACCGATTCTCATTGTTTTTGCGTTACTTTTGGCCGTGATCATGACCGGGTGCGTCGCCCTCGAGCAACAGCCTAGTCCTATGGAAACGCCTGCAGCCGGACCTGAAACGACAGGCGTTCCTGCCGAGGCGGCCGAAGCTACGCCACCGGCGCCAACGCCTCCTGTAACGCCCATTTCTCCCGAGAAGGCGGCGAGCCTCTGGAATGATATTCAGGAAGAAGGCGTCATGATGGTTGGCGTTTCCAGTGGATATCCTCCTTTTAGTTATTATGGCCCTGATGGTCAATTGGATGGTTTTGATATTGCGTTGATGCGTGAACTTGGGCAACGTCTTGGCGTCAAGATCGTTTTTCAGGATATGCCTTTTGATCAACTGCTCAACAAAGTTCAGGCGGGTGAGCTAGATGCCGCTATCAGCGCGATTGCCATCACACCGGAGCGTCAGCAACGCGTCGCCTTCACCGCCCCTTACTACAAGGGCAACGTCGCCATTCTGACCACTGCCGACGCCACAACCACCTCGATTCAGACTGTGGAAGATCTGGCCAAGCTGAAGGTGGGCGCCGAGTTGGGAACCAGTTTTGCCGATTGGTTGCGGACGCAGGTGGAAAATGGCGTCATAGCTAGAGAAAATGTCAGCCTATACCCCACCATCGATCAGGCCATGAGAGCTTTGGTGGAAGGGAAGATCGATGCCGTGATGGCCGATGGTTTTACCGCGAACGACATCGCCCGACAAACTCATGGTCAGTTACAACTGATCAATAAGAACGGAAAGGTCTTGCTGACATACACGCCTTTATTCGATAAGCCGCTGCACGGGGTCGAGTGGCAACTCGTGTCCTACGCAAATGGCGAGGGGGCGTTGATACCAGTGCTCACGGGCTCGAGCATCACGGCGCATATCAGGGATGCCGTCATGAAGGGGAGCGCCGGATGCAATACCTACTCCGCGGATCTGTTGGTTGACGCTTCTCGCATCGATCTCACCACGCCGGTCACCACTCGCAAAACATGCGCAGAGCCAGAAGGGGTGATGGATCAGGAGAATCGGTATCTTGCAAATTTGATGGAGGCTTCTTCCTATGAGATCAAAGGCGACACCTTGATCTTCAATAACAAGAACCATGATCCCATCCTGATCTTCAAAGCTCGACCTCAGGTGGATGTGGCCAACATCACCTGGCAGCTTTACGCCTATGGCAATGTCTTCAAGCCCCAGCCCGTGCCTCAGAATGTGAATGTAACCCTGGACGCCACCAAGGATGGTGATGTCTCTGGTTCTTCAGGATGCAATAACTATTCGGGCAAAGTGACCATCGATGGTGACGCCATTTCGTTCGAATTGGGTGCAGCCACCACCAAGGCGTGTGATCCCGCCGCCAATGATATGGAATCGATCTACCTGGGCGCTTTGGCCGGCGCCGAACGGGCCGAGGTCCAGCAGGACCAGCTGATCATCTACTACAATGGCGGACTCGACGCCCTGAAATTCCGGGCCCATAGGAAAAATCCACTTCAATTCACCGATTGGCAACTATTGACATTTGGCCCGCCAGACAAAGGCTCTCGCCCGTTGTCTACCACGCAATTGACCGCCTTGTTTGACAAAGATAAACTGTCGGGGTCCGCCGGGTGCAATGACTTTAGCACCACGTATGCGGTCAAGGGCAACACCATCAATATCGGTAAGATTGCACTGACGCGGATGCTGTGTTCGGCCACGAAGGTGAACAAACAAGAAATCAACTATGTGCGAAAGCTGCGCAACTCCAAAAAATATCGGTTTACGGGCATTAGTGTTACAACCAGCGAACTGTATGAGCAGTATTACGCCATCGCTGTGCCTGCAGGCGCCGACGAATTGCTGGATCGACTGAATGATGGTCTGGCGCAACTCGATCAGGAGCAAGTCATTACCAGGTTGGCGCAACGCTATCTCTCACTTGAGCCTGTGGCGGAAGAAAAGCCACAACCCCAATGCACCGACAAGCTCAAGTGGATTGCCGATATTACCTATGATGATCACAACATGCACAAGCCCCCGGTCGTGGAGCCTGGCACGCCATTCCAGAAGGTGTGGCGAGTGAAGAATGTCGGCACTTGCACCTGGACCACCGACTACTATCTTGACTTTCATCATGGCAACAAGCCTGGAGCCGACATGAAGGGCGGTCGCAGCTATATTGACGCCGAGGTGAAACCAGGCGAGACCTATGATCTCAAGTTAGACCTCATCGCTCCTATCGATCCGGGCGTGTATCAAGGATTCTGGAATTTCAACAATGCCAGCGGACACGCCTTTGCCCAGCTTTGGGTTGGCATCAAAGTGCCTAAGCCTGCGACGCCGATTCCCACCCCCACGGCAACGCCCACAGCGACGCCTGTTCCAGTCGTTCAGTTTACCTCCGATCACACCCACATCCAGCAGGGGGCTTGCACCACGCTTTACTGGAATGCTCAAAACGTGGCGCACGCCTATCTGTTCGAAGAGGGTGAAGATTGGCAGGACAAGGAAGTGCCGCAGCAAGGCAGCAAGGAAGTATGCCCTGAACAGACCACCACTTATAACCTGGGCGTAGAACTGATGGATGGCGCCCGCCACGTTAGCACTCTGACGATTCAGGTGACTCCAGTGGCGCCGCCTGAGATCGTCGAATTCCGCAGCCAGCCTGAAGGAAGCGTGGTCATTGGCAATGCTGTCACCCTGTATTGGGACGTCCGAGGCGATGTCCTCGAGGTGACATTACTGGCCAACGATGTGCCTCTGCTCAGTCAGGCTCCAGCATATGGTCAATTTGTGCATACACCTTCTCATCTGGGTGAGGTGCGATACACTTTGCAAGCCCAAGGTCCTGGTGGCGCCATCGTGCAGGATGTGGTGATTCAGGTGACCGAAGTTCAGCCCACACCTGAACCACCCACCCCCACACCCGAACCGCCTACTCCCACACCTGAGCCACCCACCCCCACGCCTGAACCACCCACGCCAACCCCGGTTCCTCCAACCGAAACGCCCGTTCCACCCACGGCGACCCCTGAGCCCCCAACGCCTACGCCGTCGCCTGCGCCGGGGCAGGACTTGAGAGACAAGAATTGGATCTTGGAAAACATGACCAAGGCGAAAATGGCGCCTCAACCCGTGTTGGAGAATTCGCAGATCAACATCTTCTTTGATCCCAGCGGCTCATTCAATGGCAATGCCGGTTGCAACGATTATGCTGGCGTCTATGTCGTTGGTGAGGACAATGCGTTGACATTGACCATGGGGCAAGTCACGAACATGACCTGCGACGATCCTCCCGGCGTCATGGAACAAGAGCACCAATACCTGCAACTTCTGGCGAATGTCAAGTCTTACCTCATCGATGAGGGTGGATACCTGAACCTCTATACTGAGGATCAATGGACCCTGACCTATCGGATGGGGCCCACGCCTCGGTAACAAACGCACACAACATGACGGGCGGGGGAGTGAGCTACCACCCCTCGCCCGTCCTCTTGTTCGGGACAGGAGCGGATCATGGTTTTGTCGAATGATCAATGGATGGTATTCATTGTTTTCATTCTGTCCGTGCTCTCTCTCACCATCGGCAACAGTGTCGTTCTCTTCGCAAATCGTGTTAGCCGCACACAATTTATCCGCTCCCTGGTCGTCTTCACCTTTCTCTTTGCCTTGTCCCTTTTTCTATGGACGCTCTCGATTCGGGTTTTAGCTGTACTGTTCTTCGATAAACATCGATCACAGACCGACGTTTTCCTTTTGGTGGCGGCCAGCTATACGCCTTTCCTGTTGGGTTTTCTCATCTTATTGCCCCATCTCGGCTATTACCTTTACGCTTTGCTTCGTATTTGGGTGACGGTTAACTTGATTCTCAACGTGATGGCCGTGTATCAATTCAATATCGTTCAGGCGATTGTTGTCAGCTTATTGGGCTGGCTGCTGATGGAGCTGGTGAGCAGCTCATCATTTTTACGTTTGGATGATATGAAGAAATGGTTTCTGAAGTTTACGACGGGCAGAGCCGAATACAAGGATCCCGATGATTTGGTGCTCGAGTTTGTGAAAAAGCAGCGCCAACTGGCGTTGGAAGCAGCTCGGGCGACTCAAAGAGATGAGGAGGGAGGACGTGGTTAGTCTGGCTGTAACCACGGCATTGGCGGTAGTGGGAGTGGTGCTGTTTCTCCTCTTTCTTTTGGCGCTACTTTCTCCTCTCGAGGCGTTATCCTGGTGGGCCGGATGGAGCGGCCAGGCGCCCTCGCCCCGCGAACTGGGCAGAGAAGCATTACAGGAGATCGCGGCGGGCGGGGATCAGATGGAAAGGAAAGACAAAGAGCCAGCCTTTTATTTGGTCTATCTCACCGCAATAGGCGGAGTCTCGGCAGAGATGCTTTCGCATCGCGAACAAGTTTTTTTGCAACAGCTGCGAGAGGCGTTGCCCGAGGCAGTGATTCTCAGCGATGTTTTCCCCTTCTCTGTTACCAACAACCCCTTGACGGGGGAGCGTTTTTTCGGTTGGCTCTGGCGTCGTATTCACGAAAGTCGTAAGACCCTGACGGGAGGATTGCTTGCCAGTTTCATTTTTGCCCGTAATCTCTTCAACGTGGCAGTGTCAGCAGATCCGCGCTATGGTCCCATCAACAATTCGGGCGTGGCCCGCGAAATCAGCAAAAGTCTGTATCGCACAGGGTACCCGATTGAAGGGGGCGTCCCTGTTGTCACTGCTGGATGGAGCGGCGGCGGGCAGATCGCGGTGGGCGTCGCCCCATTTTTGAACTTGGGATTGGATGCGCCCATTTACGTCCTTTCCATTGGCGGCGTGCTGACCGATGATCCCGGCATCGCTTTTGTCGAGCATTTATGGCATATCCAGGGCAGCAAGGATAGGTTTCATCTCATCGGCGACATCCTTTTTCCAGGGCGTTGGGCGATTGCCCGTAGCTCAGCCTGGAATCGATTTAAGGCCGCCGGGAAGATGACCCTATTCAATCCTGGCCCCATGGTGCATACAGGCAAAGGAGATTATTTCGATGTTAAAGCCATCTTACCTGATGGCAGCTCTCATCTGGATAAAACCATCGAAATCATCGTTCGCTCGGTGCGGAGCATCCCCCAGATTTCTCGGTCCGTCGATGCCAGTACATCATTGTCATCTTACGATCAAAAGTTACTACTAAGGTAGCCCGGCTAAAAACCACGAAGACACGAAGCCACAAAGGCACAAAGAAAGAAAAAGTTTTGAAATTCTTGGTGTTCTTAGTGTCTTTGCGCCTTTGCGGTGATTGAAGTCGGATACGTTAGTAGTTACTATAAAATAAACCTTGGAGACGCTTCCAACTCATCAGACGAAGATAGACGAAAAGACGAAGGTGGACGAAGCAAACCATCGTCAATGTTCGTCAATCTTCATCCATGTTCGTCAAAATGCGCATCTACCTAACGCCGCTGATGCAGCGTCCAGATTCAAACGTGCGCCAGGCAAAAGCAATGTTGCGGGTGGTATGGGCAACGCCCACCTGGCCCGCGGCATCTACAAGAATCCATCCGGCGCGTCCTTCTGGCGCCTGATTTTGGAAACGTCCGACCCCCTGCGCCGCGGCCTCTGGCGCACTAAAACCAGCTTCCAGCAATTGCATCAACACCCATCCCAATCCTGCCCGCATGATGTGCTCTCCCTGGCCGGTCGTGGCAACCGCCCCAAAACGGTTATCTGCAAAGAATCCCGCGCCGGGGATGGGTGAATCACCGATGCGTCCCGGCAATTTGAAGTTAACGCCGCCTGTGCTGTTGGCCGCGGCCAAACGTCCTGCCGCATCGAGCGCAACTGCCCCCACCGTATCGGCTGTTTCGGCTTGCAATCGTTGTTGAAATTGCCGGCGCCTTCTTTCTGTGATGAAAAATGCATTTTCGACAGGCTCACATCCCATCTTCAAGGCAAAAGCCTCTGCCCCGGTGGCGCCCAAGATGTGATGCGGGGTGCTTTCCATCACCTTGCGGGCCAGGCTGATAGGATGCTTGAAGTGTTGGATGAGCGTTACCGCTCCCACGCGTCGGGTTTCACCATCCATGATACCCGCATCCATTTCCACCTGACCTTGAGCATTTAACACCGAGCCCCGTCCTGCATTGAACGCTGGATTATCCTCCATGACGCGTACTGCGGCTTCCACTGCATCCAGGGCAGAAGCACCCTGGCTCAACAATTCCCAGCCCACCCTTGCGGCTTCTCGGCAGCCAGCTTCGGCATCTTCTGTACGTTCTTTGGGAATATCGCCTGCACCGCCATGAACGATGATGGCGATAGGATGACGATACGTGGTTCGAGACATTCTTTTGCTCCTAGTTTGAGATGGCGGCCGACGGATCAGGTCGCTCAATTATGCCATAAATGCTTTATTTTTGTGAGCGTATAGTGACGATGAATGAAGTAAGCACAGCATCACCTTCTTCTCAACATGAATGGCGTTTCATCATCAGTAGCATTGGCGTCTTACTGGTGTTGCTACTTGTCGGTTCCTTTTTCATTGACATGAAACAGATCGCTGGAGTTATTCTTCGGGCAAACTGGATGATGCTTGTGGTTGGCCTGATGCTGTTTTTGGCCGGCATTGCGCTGATCGATTATCGCTGGTGGAGGCTCCTCTCAAAGCTACCGTCCTTCCGTCGTCTGATTCACGCTACTCATGTTAGTTTCATTGTGCCCATCCTCAGCCCCATTCCCAATATCCCCGTCCGGGTGATCACAACGGGCGTTGGCACCCGGGTCACCATCCCGCAAGCCTCTACTGCCATCATGGTCGAACGGATGATCGCTCAGATCATGCGCATCATCGCCTTCATTTTAGCTGTGATGTTGGGCGCGCAGGCCGAGTTGAATCCTGGAAGCCTGCTTCGCAGTTTTGTGTTGGCGGTTGTCCTGATGGCGCTGTTTCTGTTGGCCGTGCGTCATTATGAAAAAATTGTGGGCGCCAGCGACGCATTATTGCAGAAGACGCCTTTCATCAAAGCGAGCTGGCGTAAGAAGATGGTGGGAATGGTGTATGAGGCTTTGGCGTATGGGGGGGACATGCGACAGCTGGTGCATGCCACTGCCGTCACACTGGTGATGTGGGCGCTTTTTTTCTGTTTTCATCTGTTGGTGATTCGGGCCTTGCCATTGGATGCACCTTTGCAGCTGCAAATGACCATTGCCATGGGGGCGCTGGCCTTGACGCCGCCTTCGGCCCCCGCCATGTTGGGAATATATCATGCTTCGATGATTTTGCCGATGCTGGCGCTCAATCTCGCGCCGCTCGATGTGCTGCTGCCTTACTCGTTGCTTCTGTGGGGGATTCAGGCTGTTGTGTGGATGGTCCTCACTTTTTGGGGGTTGCGGATGCTGGATATGCACTTCGTGGATCTTTTTCGCATCAGCCAGGAATTTGATGTTGTAGAAGATTTAGAATTGGAATCCACTTTTTGATGAGGCCTAAGTACTCAGTCAAGTCTGCTTTGGGGGAAGAAGGCGACGGCCGGCCCGACAGGCCCACTGAAGTCGGTCTCTATAGGCCTCTGGCCAACGGCCGGTCTACGCCGTCTTTTCACCAACCAGAGATGGCCGACGGAGGTCGACCGCTGGCGCAAAGCGCCTGGAGAGTCCGAGTTTACTCGATGGTATAGGCCACGGCCACAAGAGAATTTCCATCAAACCACATTTGACTGAGTACGAGGTTAAAAATACATCCCCAATGCGCAGTTTTTTCTGGCGCTTTCAAGAAATCGTCCCGTTTAATCTAGCCATTCACCCTAAGCATGCTCGACTTTTTGAATTTGAAATCTAATGCCCCGGCACACTTCTGAAGTTTCCATCACGCCCCCAT
>CAZYSY010000205.1:0-4748 GCA_964650295.1 uncultured Caldilineales bacterium
TCGTCCACGGCCCGCAGCATCAGGGGCAGCGCGGTTTCCAGGCCCGGCACGCCGGGCGGCGGATTGTCGCTCTCTTTCTCGTCCCGGGTGTGGGGCGCGTGGTCGGTGGCGATGCAGTCGATGATGTCGATGTTGTCCCACAGGGCCTGGCGGTCGCTCTCGTCGGCCAGCCGCGGGCGCATATCGCCATACGGGCCCAGGCGCGCCGCATCGGCCCGGGTGAGGAAGAGATGATGGGGCGTGACTTCGCAGGTGACGCGTATGCCCTGCTCTTTGGCGCGGCGGATGAGCTCGATCTCGCTTTTGAGGCTGACGTGGACCACGTGCAGGGGCTGGTCGTAAAGTTCGGCCAGGGTGAGGCAGGCGGCCAGCATCATATCCTCGGCGTGGACCGCGATGGGCCCGGGCCCGGGCCAGGCGGCAAAGTAGCCCGCCAGCGTGCTCAAATCCTCGATGCGCAGGCTGCCGAAGGTCTCGGAGACGTAGATCTTCATCCCGATGGCCCGACTCCCGGCCTGCGCCGCGATTTGGGGCGGCGCATCGTTGGTGGCGGCAATAAAAAATCCGACATCGCAAACAGCTTTGGCTGATGCGAGTCGGATTTTGTCGATCAAACGTTGGGGGTTTGATGTTGGAGGCCGGGTGTTGGGCATATCCAACAGGTTGGTGAAGCCTCCCGCCAATGCGGCGCAGGTTCCGGTGAAAAAGTCCTCCTTATGCGTGAGGCCGGGCTCTCGCAGGTGGACGTGAGGGTCGATAAGACCGGGCAATTTCAGTAGGGTCATCTGAACTCCACAAAAAATCCGCTCGAAGGGCGGGCGACGTTGCCTTCGGCGGACATTGTCCCCATGATAGCACAGATCGGCCGGAATGCCAAACTACCCCAGGACGCTGGGCGCGTTTCAAAATGGGGCGTTTTTCGCACTTCCGGCCGACTCAAATCGGGGGTAGGTTTACAGAAGTTGGACGATATACAGGATTTAGACGATATCTACGGGTATATTATTCAAGTATGAAAGATGGCGAGGTGCGCGTCAATACACACCAAGCCCGGTCCATGTCGCACCAGATATTACACGAAGGGGGGCTTTTTGTGGGATTCAGCGCTGGCACAGCAATGCCTGACGCTCTACATGTGGCGCGTCCATTGACCAAAGGCGTGGTGGTGACTGGACTAGTGGATAGTGGCGCCAAATACGTAAGCCTTAGGTAGTTCGCCCCTTCAGGGGCTGGACACGAGTACGCCAAGCCTTCGCAAGGCTCGCTCAGTTTGCAGTGCATTCACATGAACAACAACATTCATCCCCATTGCTGCCGCAGCCTCCGTGTTTCGTTGTTTATCATCAATAAGCACGCATTGCTGAGGGCTCACTTCCAGCAAATGGCAGACATGCCAAAACGCTATCGGCTCGGGTTTACGCACGCCTGCATTGGCACTGATAACCGTATAATCAAAAAGGTCTGAAAGATGGGCGTCTCGAAGCAAACCGCCCGCAAGGAAAGGGGAAGCGTTGGAGAGCAAGACAAGATGATAATACTGGCGTAAACGTCGGGCCAGGAGTACTGTTGCCAAATCGAGCTCTGCACCCCAGAAATTATCGCGAAAATGCAAAAAGTCGTCGGGAAGCAATGTTTCATAACGCGCTCCAGTCAAAGCCCAATACGCATCCACTGAGATGCACCCTGTCGAATAGGCTTCCCATGCGTCACCGCTAAACAGCAATCGCACCAAGGTGCCAGACTCCACCCCAAGCATAGCATCGAATTCAGCGAGTCTCGCCCGTCCCCACGCTTCATGGGCCAGCACGCCGCCCATGTCAAAAACAACGGCCTGAATCATACCTCTACCTAGCGAACATCACGGTCTGTAGCGTGTGGAGGAATCTTATGCCGGTGACGCCAGCGCCACCACAACCCCATGGGGTATCCCAGCATCTTAGCCACATCACCAACGACACGAATAAGAGGAATCACCCCCACAGTCATGGCTTTTTCGAAAAAGTAGAGTGGAATCCCGCCCGGCAGTGGCCGTTCCCAAGCGCGCATAAGCCGAGTATAAGGCCGCTTGAGATATGCCAAGAAACCAAATCCTGCCAGCAACCAAAAGGCGCGATTTTGTTTGTACCCCAACACCGCCAATAATGGAGCAGCGATAAGATATGAACCATAGCGAATAGCATGTCGATGACGCCACAAGTCGGCTTTGCCATCGCCGCGAGCGTAACGGTAATATTGCCAGTAAAATTCCCGCAGACTTCGCCGTGGACGAAACTCAACGATAGCGGTGGGAGCCCAGGCGAAATATCCATACCTTTTACGCAACTCGAAATCAAAAATCAAATCTTCACAATAATCTAACCATTCAGGATATCCCCCCACAGCCTTCCAGGCCGATTTACGTAAAGCTAGTGAACGGCTGGAAGGTAAGAAGGTTTGAGGATTGATCTCGCTAAGATCGGGCAGTGTGGCGGCTCCTAATGCCATTTCAAACGCATTCCAAGGCGCAGCAACAAAAAAACCCGAAACCACGTCGACACTCTCGTCCTGCCGCAATGGTCGGGTGATCTCTTCTAACCAGACTGGGGAAAGAATTACACCAGCATCGGTTATGGCGATAATTTCACCGCGCGCCTCAGCAATGGCGCGATTCCGCCCCTGGGAAATATTAGCTCCCGGCTGCACGATTACTCGCAGAGGAAGCCATCGCTCATATGCCAAGATATGCTCAACGGTGTCATCAACAGAACCGCCATCGACAATAACGACCTCGTCTGGCAGAAGTGTTTGAGAAAGAACACTGTCAAGCAGGTCGCGGATCGCACGTCCTTCGTTGTAAACGGTGCAAATAAGTGAAATCATAGGCAATACCATTCGTATTGAATAGCATACCAGGAATGTGGTACGGATACAAAAAAAGGAGTATGCATGTTATAATCCAACAATGGCTACCTGAGGCTCAAAAATATCTCCAATCGCTGAATATCTTTTTCTGAGCTTCGGATGCAAAATTAACTTTTCCCGTGAGGTTGTTATGGACGAAGAGAAAGATATAGTTCTCTCAGAACTGAATAATCAGGAATTGTTCGAGTTGATGCAAGATGATTTGTATGACGGCTACGCCAAAGAAATTGTTGAAGAGGTCAATGAAGCTCTGAAGCGCGGCATTACCCCCTACGACATCCTCAACCAGGGCTTGGTAGCAGGCATGGACATCGTGGGGATCGATTTTCGTGACGGTATTCTCTTTGTGCCCGAGGTTTTGATGGCGGCTAAGGCTATGAAGGATGGCATGAACATCCTGCGCCCCCTGCTGGTCGAGACAGGGGCGCCAAAACTTGGCACTGCGATTATTGGTACAGTCAAAGGCGACATTCACGATATTGGCCAAAATCTGGTAAGTATGATGTGGGAAGGAGCTGGACTCGAGGTGCACAACATCGGTACAAATAATTCGGTAGAGGATTATTTGGAGGCCATGGAAAAATATAATGCTGACATTTTAGGAATGAGCGCGATGCTGACCACGACCATGTCTTATATGAAGGTGGTTGTCGACATCCTAAAAGAGCAGGGCAAGCGAGATGACGTCATCGTGCTGGTAGGCGGCGCCCCTCTAAGTGCAGCTTTCGCCGAAGAAATCGAGGCTGACGCCTATTGTGCAGACGCCAGTGAGGCCGTGGATGCTGCCAAAAAATTTTTACTACTGCGCAAAAGGATGGGGGAGTGAACCAGTTGTAGGACAACCATACCAATACTCCATCTATAAATTTGTAAAATAGTGCCTATTACGCTATGCTCATGCCGGATAAATTATACACTCCCAAGAAGCACCCTATTGCAGTCAAAAAATGCGCCCCAAACGATCCTATCGATAAGCAAACAAAATTTGGCCCGAAGACAGAGAATTGTTCGCTGTCCGGGCCATTTTTGTAATAAAAGCGATCACATTCGGCAAACACAGTCTCGTCTCAAAACAAGGAGAAAACATCATGCCGCGAAAACTCACAGAACTCAAACGCCCGGTGCCCAGCGATCTGGACATCGCCCAATCAATCGAACCACTTCCCATTACAAAGA
Organism: uncultured Caldilineales bacterium; assembly: GCA_964650295.1. Taxonomy (GTDB): domain Bacteria; phylum Chloroflexota; class Anaerolineae; order J102; family J102; genus M2005. The sequence goes on from CAZYSY010000205.1 coordinate 4,078, forward strand.
TAGCTGAAGATACAGGAATTTTGCCCGAAGAACTGATTTTATACGGTAACACCAAAGCCAAAGTCAAACTAGAAGTGCGCGACCGCCTGGCGGACCGCCCCAACGGCAAATACATCCTGGTTACGGCCATCACCCCCACGCCTCTGGGCGAGGGCAAGAGCACGACCACCGTGGGCCTGGCCCAGGCCCTGGGCGCTCATCTGGGCAAGCTGGCCTTCGCCAACGTGCGCCAGCCCAGCCAGGGCCCGACCTTTGGCATCAAGGGCGGCGCGGCTGGCGGCGGTTACAGCCAGATCATCCCCATGGAGGACTTCAACCTGCATCTCACCGGCGACATCCACGCCATCACCGCGGCCAACAACCTGCTGGCCGCGGCCATCGACACCCGGATGCACCATGAATCCTACCAGTCGGATGAATCCCTGTTCAACCGACTGTGCCCGCCCGACAAAAACGGCAATCGCAAGTTCTCCCCCGTGATGCTCCGCCGCCTGAAGAAGCTGGGCATCGACAAGACCGACCCCAACGAGCTGACCGAGGAAGAGCGCAGCCGCTTCGTGCGCCTGGACATCGACCCCGACACCATCACCTGGCGTCGCGTGGTGGACACCAACGACCGCTATCTGCGCAAGATCATGATCGGCCTGGGGCCCAAGGAGAAATTCCAGCGG
>CAZYSY010000206.1:0-26170 GCA_964650295.1 uncultured Caldilineales bacterium
AAAACAATCTCACGCAAAGTCTTCCTCGAAGCGATATCCACCCGCACGGTGGCTATCAGTCCACCTGCATCCCCCACCCAGTCTAGTTTCTTTCATAGACAGCCAACGTGCACATCCACCACCCGATCGTACCCGTAATAATCATAGCCCCATACATGTTCGATGAGCTGTTCCCGGCTAAGCACGAGACCACAATGCCGAGCCAGCGCATACAACAAATCAAATTCAGTAGATCACGATTTGCCTTGATGCACAGAGCCGGATCCGTGATTCGGCGGTGATTCGAGCATCAAACCCGCCGGATTGCGAATCCGGCTGGACACATACTCTCGTAATCGTGATCTACTGAAATTTGACATGGTGTCCAGGAGCACAACACTGGGTTTGTCGGCGCGAACGATGTGCATGGCTGTTAGGCCATCGCTGGCATTTTTAACAGCGTAACCCGCTTTTTCGAGACAAGCGCGCATGGTATCCCGTACAGATCACTCATTTTCGACAACAAGAATCGTGGCATTCGGGCTCGTGCGATTTATCATAAAACTGGCTAATGGCAAGTTGGCGGGCGCCAAAAAAGATGTCCGAAATAGAGGCAATCGGATATTCATCTCATCCTGCTGCAAAGGCCATAGTATGGCAAGGGAAGTTCGCCAATGAGGTCTGTTTCAAACTGGGCATAGGAGGCGGGAACATCAAAAATCAACGGTCCTTGCTGATTTTTCTTAAAACGTAACTACTAACGTACCCACTTCAATCTCCACAAAGGCACAAAGACACTAAGAACACCAAGAATTTCAAAGCTTTTTCTTTTCTTCGTGCCTTTGTGGCTTCGTGTCTTCGTGGTTTCTAGCCGGGCTACCTTAGTAGTAACCTTAAAACTGAAATTGCTCCAACCATACGGATGCGTATCAATTTCAGGGCCGTTTGCCTAATGGTGCACTGGCCGAGTGAACTCGGATTCTGCAGGAGCCGCCCCCGCCATAGTTTCCTTCCCCGCCCACCTCGGAGCGGATGAGGAGTTGTGGGAAGGTGTTAAGATAGCGCCCAAGGTCGCCCTACGGCGACCAGGACCGCGAAGATCGTTCCCTGGCCACAGGCCTGAAGCGCCCCGATTTGAGTCGGCCTGGAAAGCAAAAAAAACGCCCCCATTTTGAAACGTATCGCAACCATACTCGTGGTTTGGATTTTGGCAACCACATGGGATAAGATATTAAGTTGCGGCGATTTGCACCCACCGCTCCACTCCCCATCGCACGAGCCAAACCAAACCGAACAGGTGGGCGTCTGGCCCAAGCGCAGAAATCCTCAACATAGATTTCGCAGCCAATTTTACCCATCGAAACACTCTACTTATGACACAAAACAAACTCATCATCCGCGGCGCACGCGAACATAATCTCAAAAATATCGATGTAGAAATCCCGCGCGACAAACTGGTTGTCATCACAGGTCTTTCAGGATCGGGCAAGTCGTCACTGGCTTTCGACACCATCTATGCCGAAGGACAGCGACGTTATGTCGAGTCGTTATCAGCCTACGCCCGCCAATTCCTGGGACTCATGGAAAAACCTGATGTCGATCAGATCGAAGGATTGTCTCCGGCTATTTCAATCGATCAGAAAGGGACCAGCCGCAATCCCCGCTCCACGGTGGGTACGGTGACCGAAATCTACGACTACTTGCGCTTGCTCTTTGCTCGCATCGGCCAGCCCCACTGCCCTCGTTGTGGCCGCCCCATCACGCGGCAAACAGCACAGCAAATCGTAGACGCCATCACTGAATATCCTCGGGGCAGTCGGTTGCTCATCCTGGCGCCAATTATCAAAGACCGCAAGGGGGAACACAAACAGGTATTCGAACAGATTCGTAAAGCGGGGTATGTGCGGGTGCGGGTGGATGGTGAAATCTTGGATGTGAATGATGAGATCGGATTAGATCGTTACAAGAATCACACCATCGAAGCTGTAGTGGACCGCCTCATCATTCATCATGGTGATGAGAATGGCGAGGGACTGGATTTAACCCGACTTGCCGATTCTGTGGAAACAGCGCTGAACCTGGGCGGCGGCGTCATCATCGTCTCAGACGTAACAAAACGGGAACAGGCCAACGATCGCCTTTTTTCCGAGCATCTGGCCTGTCCGGTTTGCAACATCAGCCTACCAGCCATCGAACCTCGCACATTTTCCTTCAACTCACCGCATGGCGCTTGCCCCACCTGCATGGGACTGGGCACTCAAATGGAATTCGATCCAGAGCTGATTGTGCCCAACCCTGACCTGAGCCTGGCGGAAGGAGCTTTGCATCCGTGGTCGCGTGATTCAGCGGTGTATTACCAAGCCCTGGTCGAAGCCGCTGCTCGCCATTACGGCATTCCTGTGGATGCGCCATGGAAAGAACTAAGCCGCAAGCAGCAAGACGTCATCCTCTATGGCGGCAAACGCGGTGAAACTTTTACAGTGCGTTATGTAAATCAATATGGGCGAACTCGGCAATTCCAAACCTCTTACGAAGGCATCATTCCCAATCTTCAACGTCGCTACAAGGAAACAACTTCGGAGTACATCAGGGGCGAATTCTTGGAGCGTTACATGACTCAACGCCCCTGTCCAACCTGTGGTGGCAAACGACTACGCCCGGAGGCGCTGGCCGTGACCATCCAGGGACTCAATATTCATGAAGTAACGCAAATGTCGGTGGCCCAGGCGCTGAAATGGATCAAGGGATTGCGCGGCGCCGCTGAATATGAGCACTACAATGCACCGTTGCCAGATGAAGTTCCAGCCACCTCACCCCTTTCACAACGAGCCTGGACAATCGCCCGCCAAGTCCTCAAAGAGATCCAGGCGCGGCTGCAATTTATGCATGATGTGGGTTTAGATTATCTCACGTTGGATCGAAAAGCGGGCACGCTTTCGGGAGGTGAGGCTCAGCGCATCCGCCTGGCCACCCAGATCGGATCTCAACTTATGGGCGTGCTATATATCTTGGATGAACCCAGTATTGGGTTGCACCAACGTGACAACGCCCGACTCATCAGCACTCTGACCGACCTGCGCGACTTGGGCAACACCGTGCTGGTGGTAGAACATGATGAAGAGACCATGCTAGCTGCAGACTGGATCGTGGATCTGGGGCCTGGTGCAGGAGAGCATGGTGGAGAGGTGGTAGCCGAAGGTCCACCGGCAGCCATCATGGCTAACGAGACCAGCCTCACCGGAGCCTATCTCTCAGGTCACAAACAGATACCCACGCCCGGGATGCGTCGTCCTGGTTCGGGCGATTTTCTTGTGGTGCGTGGCGCACGAGAAAACAATCTCAAGCGTATCACCGTCAAATTCCCATTAGGCAAATTCATTGTCGTCACTGGCGTCAGCGGATCAGGGAAATCTACCCTGGTCATTGATACGCTGTATCGGGCGGTGGCCCAGCGACTCTACCGCTCACGAAAAAAACCAGGCGCCCATGACGCCATCGAGGGGTTACAGCATCTGGATAAAGTGATCGATATCGACCAGACCCCCATTGGCCGTACGCCACGCTCCAACCCTGCCACCTACACCGATCTCTTCACCCCTATACGAAAACTCTTTGCCAGCCTGCCCGAGTCCAAACTGCGCGGGTATAAACCTGGCCGATTCTCGTTCAATATCAAGGGAGGACGCTGCGAAGCCTGCCGTGGGGATGGAATCATTCGGATCGAGATGCAGTTTCTGCCCGATGTCTATGTGCCTTGTGAGATTTGCCACGGCAAGCGCTACAATCGAGAGACGCTGGAGATTCACTACAAAGGCAAGAATATCGCAGATGTGCTGGAGATGACCGTGGATGAGGCGCTGGAATTCTTCCAAAATATCAGCAGCATTCGCAACAAACTAGAGACGCTAAGTCGAGTTGGATTGGGCTACATCAAACTGGGGCAACCCGCGACAACTCTGTCAGGGGGTGAGGCGCAACGCATCAAGCTGGCCAAAGAGCTCTCTCGCCGCGCCACCGGCAAAACGCTCTACATCCTGGATGAACCCACCACAGGCTTGCATTTTGCCGATGTAGAAAAGCTACTGGCCGTGTTGCATGATTTCACCAGTCGCGGCAACACAGTCCTGGTCATCGAACATAATCTGGATGTGATCAAGTCTGCGGACTGGGTGATCGATCTGGGACCAGAAGGCGGTGACCAAGGGGGCCGTATCATCGCCGAGGGCACGCCCGAACAAGTAGCCCAAAACCCACACAGCTACACCGGGCAGTATCTCAAGAGCGTGCTCGAGCGCACTGGCGCATCGAAGCATAGCGCCCCACAGCAATAACATCTTCTCAATATAAAGACAATCGTAAGATATCGCCATTCTTCAAGACCTTGGAGGCCACTTCCTGCCTCCAAGGTCTTTCTTGAAACAAGGTGCAGGTTGTACGATCAGGATGGGCCTGGGTGAAAGTGCGAATGAACACCGATGAAGAAGTCATTGCACGAGAATGGTCGTATAGACAGGCTGTGCATTGCCATCCAGATCCTGCACCACAAACCCAACCTGATACTCACCCGGCGGCACATTCAACTCTCGCCACTCGAAAGGCGTGTCGCCAAAAGTGACCGTGCCGCCAGGCTCAGAAACGACAGCAACCTTCCGCCCCTGCTCATCCAGATCGAACCATTTTTCAAGCACGGTAAAGGTGTCTCCCGGTTTAGGCAAAATCTCCCGCGCTGCCCCGGTGAAATTATCGTTGGTGTAGCCAAAGACCTGTTTCAGCTGGCCCGTGCCATTGTCGAAGTAAAGACGGGCATAGCGCTGTTCGCCGTCGGCGTAGGTATAAATGCCATCCACCGTATACACTGCCTCGTCATAGCTGGCCCCATAACGCTGAGGAGAAAACAACGCGGTGACGGTGTGTTCCCCATCATGGATACCGAAGAAGAGGGGCTCCCATTCAAATTCCAACGTAAAAGCTCCTTCACCCCAATCAGGATAGGTGACGCCGCCCACAGTGCGATCGTTGCCGCTTTCGAGGTAGTCCATATCAGCGACGAAGAGGGAGTTGGCCTGTTTATCCAACATACCGGTAAAGAGGTAAATGTAGCCGATGTTATCGCCCTGGATGTCGGCGCTGATGAGTACAGGCCGCCCAGAAGAAGCGGTGCGGGCGGAAAGCTTTATGGGAGAGACGCTCATTTTTCCCGAGCCTGGCGCCTGCACTTGTGAGGGTTTCGGGGTGGGCATGGGAGCGCTGGGCTCGGCTTCGAAACGTCGTCCAGTGTAATGGTAGTTGAGAAAGTTATCCCACAACGAATTGTGGGCAAAACGATCGGCGGTCATCTCATATGAATGACCACCGGCAACATTGTTGAGATAAAGACGAGAGGTGGGAAAGTAGATGGAAATGCCGTGAGATCCAGGCTTGTTACGCCCGTGCGTTTCGGCCAGCACGGTGCTGTCCAGTGCTTCCAGAAGATCATCCGCAGCCTGCTTTACTGCTGCATCAGAAACTTCGCGTTGCAGAAGTTGAGCAAAACTACCCAAATCAAGATAAGATGGGCGAGCGTTACGCCCAAACACGCTGGTGTAAGACTGCGCATAACCACGAGCTTTGGCGACTGCCTTCTGGTCGGCATCCTGCAGCGTGAAAGCCAACCGATTCAATGCGTTTATTAACTGGGGAAATCGTTCCAGATCCACCAACGAAAGCGTGGCCCCATCCACCATCTTCTGGGCCACCTGCCGGGCCGATACGCCAAAACGTCCCACCATCTCAGCTCTGGCGCTGTCATCGACAATGCGTTGATCGGCGCGAATGTAACTCTTGACGACAACCTCGCCAAGATCGGCGCCATCCATGTTGGGCTTGGCCAACAGTTCACGCAAGAAACTGGCATAGGCCCATCCAACTGCCGGTTCCGTTTCCTGAGAGGCAACGGCAAAGCGAGCGTAAGGTTGAAGCGCTTCAAAAACCTCGACATGAGCCATCAGACAGGCGTCAAGGCCAATGAATTCGAAACGCTTGATCCCTGTCGTACGCTGAATTTCCGCCAGCGCCCGGTCCAGCTCGTTGAGATAAAGCCGATCGCCCATGACTGAAGCCAGGGGAATGTCATCCGCCCCCCGTCCGCGGGCGGTGGGATCCGACCAGCCTCCCGGCCACCCCATACCATGGTCGGAGAGAATGAGAGCATATTTATCTGCCGGATAGTTTTGCACCGCCCATTGCACGAACTCGACCAACGTGTCACCATCCGCCATGTTGGCTTCGCCAATGTCCATCACTTCTCGAGAAGAAAGACGATTTAAATCGGGATCAAATGTGACGTAGAACCTTTTGGTGGATGTCCAGTTGCCATCTCCGCGATATCCCCCACGATAGCGATCTAACTGAGCAACAATTTGCACTCGATCGCTGGATCCTGCGCGCTCGGCCTCGTTCAGATCGATGTCGATATCTTTTTCAAGAATCTTGTCATCTGCATCCTGATAAAGCATGATCAACCAGGTGTCGCCAGCACCCGTGGCGGCAGCAGGGGGAGCGACAGCCTCGGTAGCTGCGGGCATAGGCGTTGCTGTTGCCCGTGCTTGAATTGGTTGTTGAGAGACGGGGGGCTGAGCAGATTGAGGTTGACGGGGAGCGCTGCCGCCGCCCAGCAATTTGGGTAACATGAAAACCAGCAAAATCAGCGCAATAAGAGCAATCACCAGGCAACCAAGTTTTCCGCCACAGCCGCCAGGCATGGCGGGCATCGCCCCACCCGGAACGCCCCCACCTCCAGATGGCGGACGCGGCGTGTAACCTTCCCCGCCCCCGCTGGAGGATGGCGGCGAGGGAGCGGGGCGACGATCACGCGTGGGAGCAACGGCTCGCTCGCGCGGCGCCGATGATGTTGTTCGACGGCGGCGTTTTGCGCGTATGGTTCGTTTTTCTTCTGGCATAAGAATCGTAGAATGGGAGAAAGAGAGAGGAGGCCGGTCACTCACACCGGGATGGACGAGATGTGGCGCCGGGCCATAAAAGATGCGTCATTGTCCTTGTGCTGCTTCCGCCAACATGCGTAGGGCGTCTTGCACACCTTCTGCCACCTGAGTTTCATCCAGGCCGGTCTCTTGCGCGGCTTTGACGATAATATCCGATTGCTGCGGCGCTTCATCGAGCATTCCGTCAATATCTATTTCATCCATGCGGGAAGCGCCAGAGCGGTTTTTCTGGGCTAATAGCATGGTTAGGGCGCTGGTCACAAGTGCGCTGGCCTGGGCTGGCGGAATGCCGAACTTCTCGGCCAGAGTGCTGATAATAGGACCTACAATGGGCATCTGAGAAAAATCAGCGCCGCCACTGCCCCCCATCAAGCCACCCAACATGCCGCCAGGACCGCCTCCCCCGGCCAGGGCTCCTAACATGCCGCCCAAATCACCATCACCGCCGCCTAGCAGGCTGGCGATTCCCCCTAGTGCTGACTCATCGCCGGACGCCGCATTGGCCGCTCCGAGAAGTTCGCTCAATCCACCACGTTGGGCGTCGTCGTCAGAAGAATCAAGCAAGGAATTAAGAAGGTCGTCTGTCATGAGATTAAATCTCCCTTTGAGAATTTTTGTGGAATCAAAAGCCAAATTGGCAAAACAGCATTTTTTAATCCATAATAAACCATTAACGACGATCATGCATCAACTCAGCCACCGCAGTGGGTTTATCCCAGAGCACTTTTCAGGAGCAAGTATCGATGAAAACCAACGTCAAGGATATTTTACAGATCAAAGGCAATCAAGTTTGGGCTGTTTCTCCCCAAGATACTGTTTTCGATGCACTGAAGCTGATGGCAGAAAAGAATGTCGGTTCGGTGCTGGTGATGCAAGGAGAAACGCTCGTGGGCATTTTATCCGAAAGGGATTACGCCCGCAAAGTCATCCTGCACGGGAAGACATCAATGACGACGCCTACCAGAGAAATCATGACTCACGAGGTCAAAACAGTGGGGCTGGAGGAAAGTTTGGATCGATGTATGGCCATCATGACCGTCCAGCACATTCGCCATTTGCCAGTGATGGATGAGGACAACAAGGTGATAGGCGTCATCTCCATCGGCGATGTGGTAAAGGCGATCATTGAAGACCAGGCTTTTCTGCTTGAGCAAATGGAGGCATATATCGGTGGCCCCAAGTTATAGTCTGGGGCCATCATCAAGCAAAACGACGCTGACCGCGCGGACGTCCTGATGCTTTGATGAGAAAAATCTGACAGATGGCTTCATCCCCTAAGCGGGACAGGATGCGAGGAGCGCTGTTTTGCAATGCCTTCAGATCTTTGTCGGTCGTGGTGATGGTAAACACCGTGGGTTTTCGGGTGAGATAACGGTAGTCGATAAGCTGGAAGAGCTTTTCTGCCGTCCATGCCGAGCTCATGCGCGGGCTCAGGTCGTCCAACACCAGCAGCGGGGCGTCTTTGATTTGCTCAAATCGAACCATAAGTGAGAGATCTGCGCTGGGGGACATGGCGGCGCGGAGAAAATCCATCAGCCGAGGTAAGGAGATGAATAACACTTCGGGCTGCGTGCGACGCACATGATTGGCGATTGCTGCAGCCAGATGGGTTTTACCCACGCCGGACTTGCCGATGAAGGTTATCCAACCTCGCGGCGTTTCGGCAAATTGCCATGCGGCGCCACGCGCATTGGTGAGGTTCCGTCGTACATCTTCGCGGCCACTGGCCGGGATGAGAAAATTCTCGAAGGTCTGATGTTCATGCAAATGTAGTTCGCTGAGTTCCACCAGATGGTCGATGTAGCCGCCACCGCGATAATCTGTGGCCAGGATGCGATGATGTTCCACGAGATCGACATCCATCAAACGAGAACGAATGCGAGCCTCAAGCGCAGAAAGAGGCCGATTAGTGGTGATGACGGTGGGTAATCGTCGCAGGTAGCGATGGTTGAGTAACTGAAAGAGTTTCTCCTGAGCCCAGGGGGTGGCGCTCTCTGCGCCCAAATCGTCAAGGATGAGTAAGGGGGTGTTTCTCAGTCTGTCAAAGAGCTCATCATATGTTTCGGCGCTATTGGGTGCAAAGGTGGAACGAAGATGGTCTAGGAGATCTGGAGCAATGATGAAGAGGGCTTCGCCACCGTTGCGGATGACTTCGTTGCCGATTGCAGCAGCAAGATGTGTTTTTCCTACGCCATACCCCCCAGAAAACAGTAGCCACCCCTGCGGCGTTTGGGCAAAACGCTGGGCGGCTTCATAGGCGGCGCGAATGGTTTTGCGGCGTTCTAAGGTCAGGCCCACGCCTTCGGGATGAAAGCTGTCGAAGGTCATGCGCGCCAACAATTCCATGCTCCCCAGCGCATTCATTTGTCGTTTACGTTTGGCCTGAATTTTAGGAAGCGCACATTGGCAGGGGATGGCTTTGCCAAAATCAGGATGCCCCATAGGCACATCTTTGACGTAAAAACCATACCCATGACAAATGGGGCAGTTGGCGTCGCCAATGCCAGATGTCGGGGTGGCCGATTCATTCATGGATGAAGAGTCCTGGTTCGTCGGGTGTTTTTGTATTTGAGATGTCACGTACCCCAGGAGGTCGTCTAGGCTGTGAGGGGATGTCTTTTCCATGTTGTGCCCAATTGTTGAGAATACGTTGGATGTAAGCCAAATTGCGGGCGTTGCGCTCGATGGCCAGACTGAAGGCATCGTAAATCCATTCTTCGGGATAGTCGCGTTCCAGATGGCGCAACCGTTCGGCAAGCATGGGCGTGACCATACCGATATTCTGCTCGTAAAGCAAAAAGATATTTGGGCGCTCTTTTTCGAGTCCCACCACGACGTCGTCGATATCGTGCATAAGGCCCCTAAAATCACCTTTTCGCAATCGCTGCACAGCCTCGCGACCTTTGGGCGAGTTGAGGAAGTACCATTTTTCGACGTTGGCCGCGCGTTTGACCTCGATCTCAATTAGTACGCCGCGCTGGGCGGCTCGCGTGAAGGCCCGGCGCGTTGCGGCTTCCTGTTCTGACGGCGTAGCGCCCATCCCCGCCAGAAAAATCAAATCAGCCAGAGCGTCGTCCAGACGCACATAGCGAACATCGCCAACGCCCTGAGCCAGCCTCCAAAAGGTGTAGAGAATGACTTTAATTTCAGCCAAATCATCGACCAGCGGCAAGACTTCGGCGAAAAACTCATTCGGGATGGGCGTCAAGTGCGTTTTTCCAGCGGTAAAGCCGCCGAAACCTTTGAGTATTTCATCAGACATAAGGTTTCCAGATGTGATTATGGCCTGGAAGCGAACTCCAGGCTCAGTTGTTGGAGCCGGGTAGCGTATTCGGTAGGAAGGACGCGAATCACTTGTGACCCCGCAGAACGCAGGCGAGCCATCGCTTGGGCATCAAAATCGTCCGGGCTGGCCAGAACAAGGACAGTTTCGGCCCGGAGGGCTTCGGAGAGATCATCGCCGATGACTGCACCTGTGTGTGCAGCAAATCGCAGGGTGTGAATTAACGCGACCTGGTCTTGGGGAGGAGATTTTACCAATATATAGAGACGAATGGATTCAGTGTCACCTGAATCAGCAGACAGCTCATGGGCAGGGTGGTCGTCATCACCTGTGGTAAAAGTGACCCATACCTCATGGCCTCCAGGCATTTCCACGGAAATCGCTTCGCTCAAATCAGCAGGTTGTAGATAGTATTTGCCCGCGCCTAGGGGAGCAAATTCACATACGTCATCGCCATACTCTGGCTTATCTCCAATTATACGCACCATGCCATCCCACTCGTCAGCCCAAATCCGCACTGGTAAACCAGTTCGACCAGGGATACGCACCCGAATGACGCCAAAGCCGGGCGTGGCACCAATGTCCTCCACTTTCCAGGTCCAGGCCTTGGGTTGGGCATTAAACTCACTACGTTGTTCTTTATCCGGCGCATCACCACCATCCGAAGCCATCTCGTCTGAAGGAGATTTGGGTGTTGCCGCAATGGCGTCGAATTCCACCTTGACCCGATTGGTTCCATCCACCTCGACATGTTCGATGAAATCGGCGTCATCGCCCTGCAAGATCAACTCATATTCGCCAGCTTCCAGGCCCGACACTTCAAAACGTCCTTTTTCATCCAGAGGTTGAACGATTTCGCGTCCCTTGGGGCCGCGCACATAGAGCTGCCATCCTACCCCTTGTGGGACCTGACCATAAATGACACTTCCGGCAGGCATCACAACAGGTAGTGCAAAGTTAACCTCTCGATGATTGCGTCCGGTCATCTTGAGACCGCCACGGCGCAGCAGAGTATCGAGCACCCGCACATAATATTGGCCTGGCCCTAGATGATCGAATTGATAGCGTTCATCCTGCCCCACTTCAGTCGTGCGTTCTCCTCCCGGACCTTTGAGTATCACCTTGCGCCCTGCGCCATGCAACACCCGCCCAGAGATGGTGCTGTAGTGCGGAATTTCAATATCAGGGGCTTCTAGGTTCACAGTCACATCATTATCGCCATCTAATTCGATCTCTTGGACATGTTCGAGATCGGGAATCTGCAACCGGTACAAGCCTGCGGGTAAATCTTCGAAAGTAAATGCACCTTCATCATCGGTAATCATTTCTCCGATCAAGATGTTATCATGCAGAAGAAAGACGCGCAGCCCTGCACCATGGGTGATACGGCCAGAAATACGGCTATGATGAGGGGCATCGTCGCTCGTTTCAACAGGACGGAAAGTCACATGAAGGATTTGCTTGCTACCGATTCGCACCCGAGGGGAAATGCCCAATCCCTCTGGTTCTATGAGGTATTCACCCGGTCCCAGGGGTGAAAATTCCAACGCGTAAGGACCAAATTCTGGTTTGCTTCCGGTTTCCCGGGTGTAACCATCCCAACCGTCGGCAGAGATGCGCACAGGCAATCTGGTCTTGCCTTCCACACTCACGCGGATGCTGCTCAAACCAGAGGAGGGGCCAACATCCTCCACCAGTGCCCGCCATCCAGACTCGGAAGTAGAGGGGGGTGGCGCAGACTCGGGCTCACCGATCTCGATAGTCACCTGATTCTCGCCATCCAGCTCGATGCCCAACCTGACAATATCCGCGCCAGGCACCGAGAGTCGATAACTACCGGCAGGCAACTTTTCGATGCGGAAACGTCCTTGCTCATTGGTATAACTGTCGACCACATAACCGGCCGAACGCAAGATGACTCGCATGTGAGGATAGCCATGAATGACGCCACTGACTACACTATGGGCGGTGTCGGCAACAGGAGGAATAACACCCCCGCCATCATCATCGAAATCGAATTGCCGGGGTCGTTTTGGCAATTTTTCCAGTGCATCAACGGCAGGAAGGCGTCCTCCGGGCCGGAAGGGGGAAAACCAAGCGTGCCCCTCCCATCCTTTGGCTCGCAAAATCGAGGCCCCCATCAGCCAAAATGCAGTAGCAAAATAGTAATCGGGTGCAGGATCATAGTGTTTGCTGACGCCCATCATGATTTCGGCGATATCCACAACCTTTTGAGCGTGGCTTTCGGGCGTTGTGGTGGGATAACGGGGATCGGGGTCTTCACCAACGATGGGGCCATTTTCGGTGCTGATGATGGGAAGATGGCGGCCCAAATGCTTCATGCTCAATGCAGCAAAACGTTCATACGCCAAAAAACATGAGGCATCTTTTATGATGTCGGCTTTTGGATTTTTGCTCTCGTTCCGCCTTTCATTGATGAACGCCAGCGTACGCGTCCCCCATTGAGCCCCGGTCCAGGCGTCGGTGCCCATGGAGCGATATTCCTCAGGCGTGAGCAATTCGCCAAACCGATTAACCCGATCGTAAGGGTAATCCAAAGGATGATTGATATCATAATTATGGATGGCCAGCCATACTGGTTCATCGAATAGATAATCGCCGCCATGTTCGATAATCTTCCCGATGAGATCCCACTGCGTGCCAATCGCTACAGCGGGAACGGCAGGATAGCCGCCCAACCCTAGAATCGTCTCCATATCGACGATTGCGGCTCGGGCCACATAATCGATGGCGCGCTCTCCCGGCAAGGCGCCTTTTTCCCATTCACTCGAAAGCTCGGGCTCATTATTGAATTCGAAATACTTCACGCCAATAGCGATGAATTCCTTGAGTTGTTCAATTTCTTCGCGGCCCAAAACGGCTTTTCGTAAATCCACGACATTGGGTCGATGGCGGTAGATGCGCACCACGGGCATGATATCCGCATCTAAAAGCATCTCGGCCAGGAGCAAACCGCCAGAGTGCAACAGCTTGACCCACTTAACACCCATTCGTTGGAGTTGTGGAATCCATGTCTTGCGAAGCTCGCCAGCGCCCACCGCTCCGGAATTTCCCGGGGTCCAGTGCATGCCGATACCAGTGTCTTTTGGGGGACGGGGATAGTCTTTCAGGTCCATGATCTTTTGGGGGATGTAGCAGCGTATGAAAAAGTTTAACAAGGCTCCGATAAAGCGACCATTACCTCGTATTCATTTTATCGCAAAACACCAATTACCGCCATAAGCCATCAATGCGTGGACATGTTTCAAATCACATCGTCTTCGGCACGACCATTTGTTTTTTTTACCAAAGGTGCAATGAAAATCAACAATACGAATAGCAGAGTTGCCAGGCTCGTAGCCATGCCCAACCACGCAGCCCATGGTTGATACCGCCAGACGATGCGCCATTGGCCCGCAGGCAACGCTACGGCGCGTAAAATACCATAGGCCCGCAGGTGGGGAACTTCGCTCCCGTTGACAAAAGCACGCCAACCTGGATAGTCAATTTCACTAAACACGACAATGCCCGGACGGGCCAATGAGGCTTCAGCTTCGAGGTATTGTGGCTCGAAATGTGTTAGTCGAAGCGTTTCAGGTTCGTCAGCGTCGGAAAGGGGTTGAGGCGCCGGGAGGGGCGACTGCTCTAGAACTGCAACCTGTTTGAAATCGAGAGCAGTATCGGCTGTGGCGGCAATGGCCGCATCCACATCCGCAACTCGTTGGTAATAGTGGGCAATCCATACAGGAGCGCCTCCCAAAAAGACCTGGTAAAGTCGTTTGTCCCCTTCATCCTGCACCAGCTTCAAAGCGCCATGTTCAAGATGCCTGGCAGTGAGGATGTGTTGGACATTAAGCATAGCCAACCACCGAATTTCGGGGACAGATTCGATAAATCGATCGTAACGTTCGATGTGTAGAGGAGAACTGCCCACCACATCACGCAATCGATACACCAACGCAGCATTGCCATCCCCCAGCCAAAGCCCCTCACTGCTCATTCGCCAGTCAGGCAAAGAGACATTGTGCAAATAATCGACCATGGCCGTTTCAGGAAAATATCCCTGGGGCGGCGATGGAGCCAATACCAACCCATTATTTGCAAGAAACAAATCTAGAAAAAGCAGGCCAATGATTAGTATTGAGGCAAGCTGGATTTTCAATGGCGACGCTTGTATACGGGTGATCCAACGCCTGATTGCAGCAAATCCCATGCCTGCCAGGACAACCATGGCGAAGCTGAATAGATATGCCAAACGCTCCTGGCTGCGAAATAGAGAAAAACCAGGAACGAAACGGTAGAACACAGGAAACAGAAATCCATTCCCACCCAATGCCAATAGCAATGTAACGCCAGCAACCACGGTCCAAAACCATACTTCGGCTTTGCGAACGAAAATGATGCAAGCAACAGCCAGACCCCAGGCAAAGACACCAACATACAAAGGGGACCATTCACCGTAGTTCGCTCTCACAATTCCCCATAGTTCAGGAAGCGAGAAGCCGTTGGCGACATCTGCATAACTGAGATGCGCTCGCGGCGACAGCTGCAACAATTCAATGCCGGGTAGCCAATGGGCGGCGCCAAAACCAACAGCAATCCCGCCCACCAACAACAACGAGGCCGCCATAAAACGCCCCCCAAGCCGCTCGCGCCAGATACGGAAAAGCAAATATGGAAAACTCAAATAGGCGAGATAGAGAAAAATCTGAGGATGTCCGGCCAAAATACTGATACCCATGACAAGGCCGGGCAGCGCCATGAACCAAAAAGAGCGGCGTCGGATGGCCTGCTCAATAAAGTATAGCACCAGCGGGAGCCAGATGGCTGTATAAAGGATCGTCAACTGCAAGACAGGGTAAGAGCTTAGATATCCCCCGGCAGCAAAGGCCACGCCCGCAAAAACTCCAGCCAGCTCATCTTTGACGCGACTTCGCACGAACAGGTAAGTGAAAAAGCCCGCCAGCGCCAAATGCAGTATAGCGTCGAATTCCAATGCCTTCAATGGCATGGGAGGTGGAAAGACACTATGCCATAAGCCCAAAGGATAAAAGGGAGCAAAGAGGCTGGCGCCAGCTGCTGGCTCACCACTGAACGTGTAAGGATCCCAAAGAGGCGCCCGCCCGGAGCGCCACTCACCCGCAACAAACACGCGCATGGGATAATACTGCTCGATGAAATCGCCATATGCAAAGTCAAGCTGCTCCGGGCCGGGAACCCACACCTGCCAAAATAAAATCATCGATATCATCAGAAAGAAGGCGAAAACCCATATTGGTTTGAGCCACTTTCCATTTGCAAAATTCATCACACCGCCTTTTCTCCAGAAGCCGGTATCATTGCATCAGAAGCTGAGGCTTCGAGAACGCCGCCGACTCGATCGTGGGGAGTCAAGCGTCGATGTCGGACGCGAATCTGCCATGTGCGAATCGCTGCCTCTATCTTCACAGGCACGCTCATCTTGGATCTCCCAATACGACGATCTTCGAAATAAATAGGCACCTCCACCGCTTTGTACCCCAGCCGTTCCGCCACATATGCCATCTCAACCTGAAAAACATAACCATTTGACTTAATACGATCAAGACCAATTCCCTCTAGCGTCGAACGGCGCCAAGCCTTAAAACCAGCTGTGCCATCTTTAACGTCTAGATGCAAAATAAATCTGGTGTAAATTGCATTGGCCCACCAGCTAAGAAAGCGTCGCCACCAGCTCCAATGCTGGTCCAGCCTGCCGCCTTCCACGTAACGCGACCCCACCACAACATCCACTTCAGGTTGATGTCTGAGAATATCGATAAAAATGGGAATATAGAGAGGTGAATGGGAAAAGTCAGCGTCCATTTGCACCACCACATCGGCTCCCATCTCGAGTGCGCGGCGGAACCCATCGAGATAGGCCCGGCCCAAACCATGATCCTGATAACGGTGAAGTACCGAAACCTTGCCGGGATTTCGTTTCGCCAGAGCCTCGGCAATGTCGCCGGTGCCGTCGGGCGAATCATCATCCACAATAAGAATATGCCGATGGCAATCTATCTCAGGTAAGGCCAGAACCTCGGCAGTAATGGCTTCGATATTGTCAGCTTCGTTGTATGTAGGAATAACGACGACTAAATTCATGGGGTGATTGTCAGGCTGTGGGCGAATGGGTGACGCGCCATTATAGCAATCTGCTTCTGAAAGAGCAAAGCGATTGTACTCTTGGAAGGCGGCATCAAAACTCGCGGCAGGGCATGTGAATCAAACCGAATACAGCGAGTTTTATAGGTGTGCGTGTGAATCAGACTCCCACCGCAAAATTACCACGCGGCAACTGTGAACAAAGGACTTGACGAATCTTCGACAATATCCTATGATAGGCACCTATTCGATTAGGGATTCTTTTTCTATCACTGTTGTATCCGTCATTTTCTTCTGCAAAGGAATGTCCGTTATGTCTAACCAATTCAAACTTGATAAGGTGGATTTTCAAATTCTCGATATTTTGCAGCATGAGGGGCGTATCAGCAATGCCGCATTAGCCCGGCGCATCTCATTATCACAGCCAGCCACCCATGCCCGCCTGAAACGATTGGAGCGCAGCGGGCTTATCCGCACCTATATGGCTTTGTTAGACAGGGAAATGTTGGGGTTTGAAATGCTATGCTTTGTGCACGTGACGCTCGAAAAACATCAACCCGACCATGTAAAAAATTTCCACGCTCGCGTCGCTGAGATGCCTGAGGTTATCGAGTGTTATCATGTAACTGGCGATTATGACTATTTGCTCAAAGTCGTGATGCGCCACCGTCGCGACCTTGAAGACTTTTTGGTCGATAACCTCTCTCGCATCTCAGGCGTAGGGCGCGTGCACACCAGCGTTGTGCTACGCGAGGTAAAAGAAACATACGCCCTCCCCTTGATGTTGGATGCCGAGGAGGAGTGGGCGGATTCGGAACGCTAAACGTCAATATGGATGACGGCAACTGAGCGACAGTTGCCGTCACGCTTCATCGACTCAA
Source organism: uncultured Caldilineales bacterium (assembly GCA_964650295.1). Taxonomy (GTDB): domain Bacteria; phylum Chloroflexota; class Anaerolineae; order J102; family J102; genus M2005. Next base: position 17,247 of record CAZYSY010000206.1, read on the forward strand.
GCGCCGAATCGCTTGAGTCGATCGGCAAAGCCCAGGGCCCAGGGGATGATCTCAGTGGCGTGGAAGAGTCCAAAAGCGCCTCGCTCGCTGGCTCGCTCACCGAAGATGGTGACACGATCCTGCATGACATCGGGCCCCCAAAACAACGTAGGGACAGGATGATGGGAATGAGCGCGTAGTTTTGCGGGCGTGCTATGATCACCCGTAACAATGAGAACGCCGGGATTCAAGGCTACAATTTCGGGAATGATGGCGTCAACAGCTTCAATTTCGTGCATCTTGGCGTCAAAGTTGCCATCTTCGCCATAGCTGTCAGTTTTCTTGATGTGTATGAAAAAGAAATCGTAGTCGTCCCACGCCTGTTTCAGTGCGGCGATCTCGTGATGCGGCCGATCACCTTCGAAGGTAATAACCTCCATCCCCACAAGTTTGGCGACGCCTTTATACATGGGATAGACCGCAATGGCTGCAGAACGCAGTTGGTACGTATCAGAGAATTTAGGCAAGCCTGGGTCTTTGGCGATGCCGCGCAGGTTCAAACTATTGGCCCGCGGCTCATCGACCAAAACTTGACGAGCTTGCTCCACCCATTTGTTGATGAGTTGGGCGGTGCGCGCCCCTTCAGGCGTACCGCTGAGGTCTTCTACTGGCAATGGAGGTTGCCCCGTAACCAAAGGATCGGTTTCGGTGAGCTCGCCTCCCAGTCCCTCTCCCCGGAAAATGACGACAAAGCGATGCTCCTTCACAGGTTTGACGATGACTTCCACGCCATCATCAGCCAGATTGGTGTGTTTTTGCAACTTATTAGCCAGACGAATGCACTCATCGGTGGAAATGCGCCCAGCGCGGCGATCGAGGATGACGCCTTGTTCATCGGCGGTTGCAAAGTTGCCACGAGCGGCCACATCGTTAGGGCCCAGATCAAACCCAATGCCCAGCGCCTCCAACACGCCTCTACCGATCTCGAACTGCACCGGATCATAGCTGAACAAACTCAGGTGCGCGGGGCCAGAGCCTGGAGCAATGCCCGGGCGCACCGGAATGGAACGGCCACTGCTGCCTTCACGGGCCAACCGATCTAGGTTTGGCGTATAAGCGGCTTCTAACTCGGTCAGACCATTAGGCGCCATTGGCAAGCCGCCCAAACCATCCATCACCAGCAAGACGATTTTTTTGTCATTTCTGAGCGCAAGCGCTTCGTAGATTTTATGCTCGGTAATCATCATTTTTCACCTCATAGAAAAGGGGATGGACGATCATCGCCCATCCCCAACAGCGTTAACCAAAAAGAGTTTAAACCAAAGCGACTTCAGTGGTAGGATCGAATAGGTGCATGTTCTCCATATTCACCACCAAATCGATGGGCTGACCGGGCACAGCCTTGGTGCGAGGATCGACTCGAGCGATAAATTGTTTACCGCCAGTCAACGCATACACGAAGATCTCATTGCCCATGAGTTCGTAGAAATCTACTTCAGCCTGAAGGGGCGCTGCGACGATATTGGGCGGCACGAATTCAGCGGAGTGAATATCCTCCGGACGAATACCAAAGATGACTTGCTGGCCTCTGTATTTGCGTAGTTTATCAGCTACGTCGGTGGGAATTGCCAAACGGAAGGATCCGCCGTCCACAAATAGTTTTTTGGTGTCGGCCTCTTCAACAAGCGTGGCATCGAAGAAATTCATGCTGGGGCTGCCAATGAATCCCGCCACAAAAACATTGGTGGGATGATTGTAAAGCACCTGAGGCGCGTCCACCTGTTGTAGAATGCCATCGCGCAGCACAGCGATGCGATCCGCCATTGTCATGGCTTCGACTTGATCATGGGTGACGTAGATAAAGGTGGCCCCCAGGCGTTTATGCAGGCGGGTGAGGTTGGCGCGTGTTTCGACGCGCAATTTGGCATCCAGGTTGGAAAGGGGCTCATCGAGAAGGAAGACTTTGGGATTGCGCACAATCGCGCGCCCAAGCGCCACACGCTGTCGCTGTCCGCCTGAAAGCGCCTTGGGCTTGCGGTCGAGCAAATTGCTAATGCCCAGCAGTTCGGCAGCCTCTTTCACCTTCTGACTAATTTCATTTTTAGGCACTTTGCGAAGTTTCAATCCAAATGCCATATTATCGTACACCGTCATATGCGGGTACAACGCGTAGGATTGAAACACCATGGCGATATCCCGATCTTTGGGAGGCACATCATTTACAATCTTGTCGCCGATCTTGATGATCCCTTCAGTAATCTCCTCCAGGCCCGCCAGCAACCGTAACGAAGTGGATTTACCACACCCGGACGGGCCGACATATACCATAAATTCCTTATCATTGACGTGCAGGGTCAAATCGTTAACAGCGACGACATCGCCCCAACGCTTTGTTACATGTTCATAATCCACGCTGGCCATGAAAAATCTCCTTGTTGAGATGGAAGACATCTTTCATCAGCAGAACTGTTCGGTCGTCAGGTCAGGGCCGGATGCCAGGGGGCGAGGCTACTCACCACGACTCCTCTGTGGCCTTTGCATCCTCAACTGGTCTGCCTGCGGGCATTACCGCCGACACCGTCTAATGAAAGCGTCTATTACTTTAGATGAAAATTCATTGGGAAATAGTGTTGAGAACAGATACGTAATCTCGTCCAATAAGCGCCTCCTGAGCAAACGTAAAAAAAGTTACGAAAAGAACTTCGCTGCATTATATCGGAAACAATGAGAATACGTCAAATTGATTTCGACAGTTGGGTCAATATCAATTCAACCGGTGCGGATCAAGTGCATCGCTTATGTCGAAATGCGACGAAGCCACACCAACGGCATCGTGGCCATAAGTCTCACAGAGGTCAGGGAATGGAAGCGTTGGCGTCGTCGTGACGCTGGCCTTCGTGCAATATGTGGTAAATGGTGTCGCGCTCTGCAGGAATGCGCCCGAGGTCTAAGATTAAACGTTCAAATTCTGCGGGAGGCATGTATTCTCCCGTATCAGCGCCAGCACTGCGGCTGATGTTTTCGTTGCGCAGGGTGCCACCAAAATCATTGGCGCCCGCCAGCAACAACAATTGAGCCAAAGCGGGCCCCAACTTCACCCAACTCACCTGGATGTTGGGTATCCAGCGCCCGAGCATGATGCGCGCAACCGCATGCATGAGCACATCTTCGCGACCCGAAGGCCCGGGCTGAGCTGCGCCCGAAGCGTAAAGCCGGGTATTGTGGTGAATGAATCCTAACGGCACAAATTCGGTGAAACCACCTGTTTCTCGTTGGATATCGCGGATGATGGACAAGTGCGCGGCCCAATGTTTTGGGCCATCGATGTGACCGTACATGATGGTGGCCGTGGAGGGAAGTCCCACTTCATGCGCTGTTTTAATGATCTCAATCCACGCGTTAGCAGAGAGTTTATTTTGGGTCAGCTGTTGTCGTATTTCGATATCCAAAATCTCGGCAGCAGTGCCCGGAATGCTGCCCAGTCCTGCTTCTTTTAGCTCGATGAGTATATCACGCACAGGCCGCCGCAAAATCTGGCTGGCATATTGAATCTCGAATGGAGAGAAGGCATGAATATGCAGTTCAGGGGCCACTGTTTTGATAGCCTGCACCAATTTTATATAGATATCTCCCCCTAACAATGGGTTCAACCCGCCCTGCATGCACACCTCGGTACATCCCCAATCATGGGCCTCTTGCGCCAATTGCGCCACTTCTGCGATTTCCAGTGCATAGGCGTCGGGATGCTGGCGAGGCAAACCGAATGCGCAAAAGGTGCACCCGGTGTAGCAGATATTGGTGAAATTGATGTTGCGGGTTCTCACGTAGGTCACCCGGTCCCCCACCTGGCGGAACCGAAGTGCATCGGCAGCGGCGGCGATGATGGGAACGTCATGGCCGCGAGCGCAAAACAAAATTTCAGCGTCGGCTTGTGTGATATCTCGATCTTCCAGCGCCTTTTCTAAAATGAGGCGGATATCAGGAGTGGCCAGGGGTAAGAGTGATGTAATCGGTGATGAAGTTGATGACACTATCAAAATACAATCCAGTCCAACAAAGAAGAATAAGAAACCCACCGAACAGGGCGTGCTATTTTGGCGCGAGTTGCCAAATTTTGCAAATTGTTGCAGACGTTTTTCACTGGTTCTTCAGTGCTTTGGCTCGAGCCAAGGTGCGTGCGGGCAACCACTCGGATGAAATGAAACGGGGATAAATCGAGAGGCGCTCGCGCAGTTCGAAGCCTGCATCAGCGCTCACTGCGGCCAACTCCTGGATGGCCGGCCAGGGCGCTTCGGGATTGATGTGATCCCGAGTGACAGGTGAAATCCCACCCCAGTCATTGATTCCGGCCAAAAGGTAGAGCGCATAGGCTTCGGGCGCGAGATTGGGCGGCGCTTGAAGGCTGATTTCAGGTGGCAGGATGAGGCGAGCCACGGCAAGAGTGCGAACCATCTCCAGGGCGCTGGGCTCATCTTTGGTCCGAAAGCGGATATCGGGCTTGCGCCGGAAGTTCTGGATGATGACTTCCTGGATGTGGCCATGGCGGCGGTGCATATCTGCAATGGCGAAAAGGCTGTCCACGCGCTCTTCGGGCGTCTCGCCAATGCCGATGAGGATGCCCGTGGTGAAGGGGATGTGCAGACGTCCTGCGGCCTCCAGCGCAGCCAGGCGGCGGTCGGGCGCTTTGTCGGGACAGCCGAAGTGAGCCTGACCTTTTTCCATCAGCCGGGGGCTGATGTTCTCCAGCATCATGCCCATGCTGCCGGCCCAGGGACGCAGCTTGCGCCATTCATCCTCGAAAAGAGCGCCTGGGTTAGGATGCGGGATCAGCGTGGTCTCCTCGAAGACGAGCCGCATCATCGCAGCCAGATAATCCACCGTGGTTTCATGGCCCAACCGGGCCAACTGCTCCCGCGCGGCCGCGTGAACCAGCTCCGGGCGTTCGCCCAGGGAGAAGAGCGCCTCTTTGCATCCAGCCTGCTCGCCAGAGCGGGCGATAGTTAGCACCTCGACTGGGGTCAGCGTTTTTGCCTGAGGATCCCCCGGTGCGCGGGCAAAGGTGCAATAAGCACACTTGTCTCGGCACAGGTTGGTAAGGGGGATAAAGACCTTGCGGGAATAGGTAATAACACGTCCCCAGGTCTCGTCGCGCACAGCGCTGGCCCACTGCATTAACGCCAGCAGATCGCTGCCCCGAGCACGGATCAGGTGATAGGCTTCCTCTGGTTTGATCACCATCACGCTCATTCAGTTTGACATACCCCGCACCATGCGGATGCGATCATAAAGTGCAAGCAAAACAACGATGCCGTTCAGGCCAAAAAAAATGGTCAGCACCTTGCCGCAGGGTACATTTGGAGTAAGATCGCCATAACCAATCGTGGTCATGGTGACAACCATGAAGTATGTCGAATCCAAAAAGGACCAGCCTTCAACATTGTGAAACGACACTCCACCGATCAAAATCGTAATTCCTGCATACAGCAACACTGCGCGCGAGTGCGCATCTCTAAACAAATCGATGAGAAATAACTTCTCGAATGTGTTCTTTAGCATATTCAATGCTGGCAGACGCTTGCTTAATCGCAATTTCGGAGCCATTGGCATGTTTTCAGCTTCAGATGAGCCAGATTGAGTCAGTTTTGCGATTTTCGCGGCAATCTCAGCGCCGCGAACACGCCGAATCAAATCAAACAATACCAACAATAACACGATGCCGTTGATGCCGAAAAAGATGGTTAGGATTTTGCTCGCAGAGGTGGTAGGAGAGAAATCACCAAATCCAATGGTGGTCAGGGTGACGACAACGAAATAAAGCGAATCAAGATAGCTCCAATCTTCCAACCAATGAAAAAGAAAAGTGCCCAGCGACACGATGGTGAGGGCGTAGATTAGAACTGGGCGGGCGGTGGCGTTTCGCCAGAGATCGATGAAAAACAATCGTCCAAAAAAACGAAGTGCGCTGCGAATAAGGAATTTCATACTTTGTCGGAACAAACGAAAACTGCGGCGTAACTGTTGCATGATGGTTGATTCTTGCATGGATGTGTACGCTCTATGCGCTGATGATGCGGAACTGCTGAGAATCGTAACGCAAATTATATCGGGATAGTAGATAAGAACTGATACATTGTACAATTTTTTCAAGTGTGCCCAAAACTGATTTCGATCGGCGGGCGGCTGGGCATGAAGTTTGTATCAGGCTGCTAGGGAATCTGGACTTACATTCAGAGGTTACGCACAGCCCCAGATATGGCTGATTCGCAATGCAACCACCAGACGCTCCCGAGAAATGACGAACAGAGACGAAGATGGACGAACGGACAACGATTTCTATCGCCTATGTTCGTCCTTTTGTTTTATGGTCCGTGTTTGAGTCGGAAGCGCAGGCTGCCCTGTTCAGGGCTATTGGCTGGCAAGTGCGTAATGTGAGTTACATTATCTGCCTGGGAATTGGCAGCCATATGTATGGTAAGATTTTTTCCATTCGCTCTTGTGTGGTTTACACTTATCCCATGTTGTTCTGCGATAGTGCAACAACCGTTCACTTCCTTAGGAGGGAAAATGATGAAAAAGATTTTCGTTTTGATGGCAATACTCATCGTAACAGGATTGGTTCTGAGTGGCTGCGGTGCGCCCGCGACCCAAGCGCCCACATCACAGCCTACTCAACCTCCGGCAGAGCAGGCCACTGAAGCGCCCAAGCCTGCCGAGGCGCCGCCGGCTGCTGAACCTGTGACCATCCAGGTCTTTTACCCAGTGGCCGTGGACGCGCCCATCGCGGATATCCTCAAGGGTTACATCGACGCATTCGAGAAAGAGAACCCCAACATCACCGTAGAGCCGGTGTTCTCGGGCGGCTATGGCGATGTAAAAACCGCAATCCAGACTACCATTGACGGCGGCGGACAGCCCCCGGCCCTGGCCGTGATGCTGGCTGCAGACATCTACGATCTAATCAATGCCGATTACATTATTCCCTTAGATGACTATATCAACAATTGGGAATATGGCCAGCGCTATCTGGACGATTTTATTCCTGCGTTCATGGAGAACTCCTATACCGAAGATGGACGTCTATGGAGCATTCCCTTCCAACGCAGTGCGGTGGTGCTTTATTACAACGCTGACCTGTTCAAGGAAAATGGTATCGAGCCGCCCGATAGCTGGCAGGCCCTGGCCGAAGCGGGCCAGAAGCTGACTCTGCGCGATGGCGATGAGGTCAAGCGCTGGGGCATCGAGTGGCCTTCTGGCTGGCCCTACTGGCTGTTCCAGCCCCTGGCTATCGGCGCGGGTCAGAACATTGTGGGAGATTCCTCAACCGAAGTCATCTTCGACAACCCCAAAGTCATCGAGGCGGTGCAGTACTACATCGATCTCTCGCATGAATACAAGGCCATGCCCGAGGGCGTGCAAGGCGTTTGGGGCCAGGCTCCCAGCGATCTGGCCAGCGGACAGACCGCGATGATCGTGCATTCCACTGGTAGCCTGCGCAGCATTTTGGAGCAAGCGGATTTTGAGGTGGGCGTGATGGCCATCCCGGGCAAGGAACAGGGGGCGTACGCCACGGTGCCAGGCGGCGGCAATCTTTACATCTTCAAGGGCGCACCCAAAGCACAGCAGGACGCGGCCTGGAAGTTCATCGAATTTATCACTCGCCCTGAAAAGACGGCCGATTTCAGCATCAACACAGGCTACATTGCTCCCCGCAAGACAGCGTATGACACCATTCCCATGCAGGAGTATCTGAAGAAGACGCCTCAGGCTAAAGCAACCAAGGATGTTCTGCAGTACGCGGGCAAGGAATTCTCCGTCCAGGACTTGGGCGAGGTGCGCAACATCTTCCACGATTACCTGCAGAAAGCCTACAACGGCGAGATGAGTCCGGCCGATGCCATGGCCGCGGCCCAGAAGGCGGCGGACGAGGCTCTGGCCCCCTTCCGCGACTGATCTCTCCCAACGACGTGCGGCGCACTTGTAAATGGGTTTGAAACCCATTGAGGAAAGTGCGCCGCACTTTTTCTCTCCAGGAGTCGTTCATGAGTGCGATCACATCTGCGAAGCGTATGCGCCGCAATCCCATCCTGCCCTATCTGCTCATCCTGCCCACCTTCATCTTCGTGGCCATGTTCACGGCCTGGCCCACGCTGCTGGCCCTTTACCAGAGCTTCTTCCGCCAGCGCCTGAACATCGCCAAATTCCGGGAGCCTACGTTCATCGGGTTGGGGAACTACACGACTCTCTTCAGCGATCCCCGCTTTCTGCTGGTGCTGAAGAATACCCTCATCTATGTGCTGGTCACCGCACCCATCAGCATCGTGCTGGGATTTCTCTTCGCCCTGCTCATCAACCGGGCCATCAAGGGCATTGGCCTGGCCCGTCTGGCCTTCTTCCAGCCCACCATCCTGCCCATGGTCAGCGCGGCCACCATCTGGATGTTCTTTTTCACGCCCGATTATGGCTTGTGGAACACCTTTTTGCAGCGGTTCGGCTACTCTGGCCCGCAGAACTGGACGGCTAATCCTGATCTGGCCCTCATCGCCATCATGATCGTAACCATCTGGAAGAACGCAGGCTACTACATGATCTTCTATCTGGCGGGGCTGCAGAGCCTGCCCACCGATGTATATGAAGCCGCGACCCTGGACGGGGCCAACTGGTGGCAAATGCTGTGGCAGATCACGTTCCCCTTGCTGCGGCGCACCACCCTTTTCGTCTCCACCATCGCATTTATCGGCGCGTTTCAGATGGTGGATCACATCTTCGTGCTGACCAAGGGTGGGCCCAGCCGGGCCAGCACCGTACTCCTCTACTATCTGTGGCAGATGCGGTTCGAAAATCAGGATGTGGGCAAGGCCTCGGCCATCACCATCGTGCTCATCATTTTTTTGCTGATTTTCACCGTCACCAATTTCGTGCTTTCCGAACGCAAAGAGGAGGAAGGT